>NZ_JAVRHP010000099.1:0-11284 GCF_031846505.1 Autumnicola edwardsiae | reverse complement strand
TTTCATCTAGTAATATATGACTTCTTTTAACTTGATTATCAGAATATTATAAATTAATTATTTATATTTGTTAACATCTAAGTAGCTTTAAACTTACCATTTGTTGTACCTATGTTGTACCCATAATTTTTTAGCCATGGTTAATATTAAAATTATTATTAGGAAAAAGAGACTTTCAAATGGGCAATATCCTATTTATTTGAGGGTGACAAAGGATAGAAAGTCCAAATACTTTAAATCAATTTTCAATGCTTTAGAAAATGAATGGGATTCTAGTTCTGGAAGGTTTCGAAAAACAAATTCAAATTATATGCAGAACAATCGGTTGCTCTTAAAAATTCAAGAAAGAGCATACCAATTGATTACTGAACTGAAAATTGAAAAGGAAGATTTTTCCCTTGAGGATTTTGAGGAGCGATTTCGCGTAGAAAAAAATCCTTATAGAAATAACTTTTTTGCTTTTTGGGAGGAAATAATAGATGAAATGGAAGCAGCTGGTAGAACTGGAAATGCCAGGGCCAACAGAGATTCATATCGATCATTAAAACTTTTTCATAAATCAACCAAACTGAAATTTCAGGAAGTTACACCTTCATTCTTAAATAAATACGAAGTATTTTTAAGATCTAGAGGAGGTAGTGATGGCGGAATAGGTGTACGAATGCGTGCTCTTCGGGCGGTATTTAATCGTGCAATTGACCGAAATGTGGTAAAATCATCAATTTATCCTTTTCGAGCATACAAGATATCCAGGTTAAAAGGTAAAGGTCAAAAACGGGCATTAACGATAGAACAGGTGCAAAAAATTATAAAAATGGATATTAATTCCTATCCCCACCTGATGAATAGTCGTAATTACTTTGTATTTAGTTTTTATACTCGAGGTATGAATTTCGCCGATATCATGAAACTTGAATGGAAAGATATAAAAGGTGATAGAATTTTTTACACTCGTTCCAAAACTAAAGGAAATTTTATTGTAAAAATTTTACCTCCAGTAGAAGAAATTCTGGAATACTATAGAAGTAATGCTAAGGACACGAAATATATTTTTCCCATTCTGTTAAAAAACAATCTCTCTCCACAGCAAATAGAAGATAGAAAGTCAAAAACTTTAAAACGCTTTAATAGAGATCTCAAAGAAATAGCTAAGATCTGTGAAATTGATAAAAATGTAACTAGTTATGTTGCTCGCCATAGTTTTGCAAATTGTTTAAAACAAAAAGGAATAGCTACGGATATAATTAGTGAATCCATGGGCCATACAAACTTAACTGTAACTCAAGCGTATCTAAAAGAACTTGATAGCTCTTTATTAGATGAAGCGAGTGAAAAATTGTTATTTTAAGTTAAATTATTTCTTTTTACGGCAAAAATAACCATACATCTTTCCTTCATTACTTTGGAAAGTTAAGGAGGTTATTCTTGGTTTATCATCAATCAACCTTTATGAGAGTTTAATGCCTGTACAATAGTCGTAATGGTAAGTAGAGTAACAATTAAAAAACATACCGCAGGGATAACCCCCATATTATTATTATTGTAAATCAACACCAGAAAAAAAATATCTAATACAATAGGTAAGAATAATATAGCATAGAAGGCAATACCCACTGGAATTTTAAGGATTTTATTTACCTTTTTATTTTCATATTGATAATTAAGGATATGATGAAGTAGAGAAAACGGCTTTATAATATTTACTGTATCTGTACAAGCTCCTAAACTGAACATTTTCCGGCTTACCTTTTCAAATAAAGGAATTAAATTGATATTATTATTCCATAAGGTTATATTCTGAAGGTATAAAAACGAAAAAATAACCGGCAAAAAATTCAAAAGGATCTTAGGATCCTTAATTCCACCAACGGATTCAATATTTAAGACTTCTGCACCTTCCAAAAAAACTAAAAAATAAATCGTTAATAATGTTATCATCCAAAAAGAATTTCGGGTGATTTTTCTATTATTAAGTCTTATATTTTCTGTAATTAAAGAATGATAATTAATCAGGTAGTTTTCATTATCAATCTCCTGGTCTTCTGTGAAACCTTTTAAAATTCTATCCGTGTCAATATGAATTTTATTTGAATTTTCACTCATTCCTTAATTTTACAAAGTGACCTTTGCTCCCTTAGATTGATTATGATAAGAGCATAGCAACTCTGCATTATCCAATGTTGTTTTCCCTCCTTTTGCGTGAGGAATCACGTGATCAGCCTGATATTGGGACCAGCTCACCCTTGCCTCCTTTTCCGGTTTACCATCTCTCAAACATTGCTGACAAAATCCTTTTCCTTTTCTATAAATTAGAATACGTTCTAATTCTGAAAATGCCCTCTTATTATCTTTTTCCAACAACTTAAAATCATTCTCCTTAACATACTCAAAAAAGATTTGTCGCATTATTCTATCCCTAACTTCCAGATCGTGCTCACCCTGCTGTCTCCGATTACTAAATGTAAGCATATCGTTATCTTCAGAATCTTCATATGTTTTCCAACGCATATGAAAATCATAAATAAAATCTTTTACTAATGTTTGAGTTTCCTCATTTAATATATAATACATTCTTAGGTGCCTGATAAGCATATAAACTGAGATAATAAAATATTCCACAGAGAGTTCTCTTATCCCATTCTGATCATCCAGCATAGAATCGTATTTGAAAATGTTGTAGAAGGCCTTTAAGTTTTTGATTACTTCTTTTGCGAACGATTTATCCTCATAGCTATAATCACCAATTCCATTAGACACCTTTTCTTCCTCAATAAACTCAGTGATTTTTTTATCACTTAGATCAGCATATCCCCCATTTTTTTCTATCAGAATAAATCTCGCCATAAACTGAAGGTGCTTCATTCTTCCATTATCTACATTCAATAAACGGAAGAAGTCCATCTTATCTGGGTTAGCATCTATGGGTTCATAATTTTCATAGTCAAAAGTCAGATCATCAGCATATTTCACAATAAAGTTTCGGCTCAAACTCGATAGTTGAGCGTGTGCCACCTCCATATAATTAAGAGTTTCTCCTTGTTGAAGCCTCCAGAATATTTCAGTGGCTATGATTTGATGCTCTACGTTCTGAGGTTCATCAATATTTTTAATTACATCCGCTTCATATTTAAGCGATTTATCTATAAACTTACGCACATCGGTATCCAGATCTTTGTAATATTTACCGGCAAGACTGTCACTTAAGTCTTCCAAACTTCTGGGTAATTTATAGTTATTATCAAAGAAATCCTGAACAGTTGTAATTCGTTGTTGACCATCAACAATTTCAAAAACAGTAGTACTTTCATCCAAACGCACTTCCCTAATCACCAATTTTGGTATGTAATATCTGCGAAACAAGCTATCCATTAAAGCCTGCTTCTTTTTACGATTCCATACTACTTTACGCTGATAGGGAGGACGAGTCACAAAATCCTCTTTATAATCAAAGAAATCTTTTATACTAATTTCTTTTGATGTTATGATATACTCTGACTTTGGATTAAATGCCATTTATATTGTTTTTATAATTTATTATATTTCAACTTACTGAGCCCTTATCGAACCCTTATATCCTTCGTTATGAGAAATAAATGAGCCCTTATTAATCCCTGAAACCTATTGATTCCACTAGGGTTATACTCTTTTATATTTCTTCGACTCATTTTCAATGAGCCCTTGTTGAGCCCATTAAAACATAGATTACGAGCCCTTATTGAACCCTTTCAAAACGTAAACTGTACCTACCCCTGTGGTTCCCATTTTCTCAATAAGATCACCTTCAAGTTCCTTAAGATAACGAGTTGCAGTGGCTTTGCTCACTTCACAAATTCTTTGGACTTTAGAATTCGTGATAGTTTCATTGATCTGCACATAAAGGACTATTTTTATAAGCTCATCTTTAAGTTCTCTTTCTTTGAGCCCTTCCTCTGAAAATTTTATAAGCTCGACTTGAAAATCGGGCGGATTATTAGAGAATATGGGAGGAGCAATTTTATGCTCCTTACAAGTATTGATAATTTTTATGGTTCCTCTCCCCCAGGATTCAATATAACCGGCTCGGAATAAGGTGTTCGCTATATCAGGATTAAAAGGTTTAGAAGGATGTTTTTGTGTTAATCGGTCTACCGTCCAATTCTCCGGTAATTGTCCTTCATTCCAGAAAATAATTCTATCCCGGTACACACTGATTTGAATGGGTATCCCACTACTGTAATCTTTATGGGCAATAGCATTCAATAATGCTTCCCTAATTGCATCCTGCGGAAAAGTGAATTTTTCTTCCCTAACTCCCTCCTTATAAGAAATAGCCGCATTATCATATTTGGTTCTAAGCAAATCCAGGGCCTCTTCAGCCTGTTCTATTAGATTGCCTTTTATTTCATCCTGAAATTTTAAGTCATCATCAGATTCAAAAAAGCCTATCTTTATATATGCTCCGGTCACATATTTCTCGGGCTTGGGATGAAACAAAAGAATCGCTGCTCGTTTTAATAATTTTTCCTCCCCCAGATATAGATGCAGACTTTCGAGTAATTCCTGGTTAGATTCCTGTAAATCCTCAGTTGCTAACCTATTACTTTTGGCGGCCTTAGATTTAAAAAAGGAAAAAGTCTCATCTTTTAAACTCGAGATTTCGACATTTGGAACCGGAACTCCATCCCATTTTTTCCCCTGCCGCTCTAACAAGAATTTGGTTAGCGCCGCTCCTTTTAATTCCTGAAGGGTGCTCCCAGAACGGTAGTAATATTTACCCCTTAAACTAATAGGAAAAGGGTAAGGTTCTACTACAATCTCCAAATACTCCTTATCTTCTTCTGAATGCAAATTCACGTCCAGCATTAAACCTAATATATCCCGTGCCTTATTCGGAATATCTTCCAGTAGTTTTCTTGCATTGGGCAAATGTTTAACCTCCCCTTCATCATCCTTCCCTATAAACAGAATACCGCCCTGGGCATTAGCAAACCCACTAATCCATTTAAAATAATCATCCCGCCAGGACTCCTTCCATTCTGTGTTTTGTGATTCCCGATTCATTATTGTCTTTTTTTATCAGAAGAGGTCATTAGATTTTTTAGCTTATTTCAGGTAGTTGATATTAAATTTCTTCTCTATACCAATTAACTTACGTTGATATTTTATTAATTCTTTCATTTATTAATGTCTTAAGCCTCCATCGGCCAATCCTTATACTGCCCCTCTGCCTGTTCAATAACTTCCTTCAGCAAATTATCAAGCTCCGAAAATGGCACTTTGCCGCGTAATTCTTTTTTGACTGCTAACCGAATAGCGGCGCGGGCGTCTTCTTTTTTGGTCCAGTCGAGCTGGAGGTTTTTCTTCACCGAATCCACAACATTATGCACCAGGTCCTGAGTAGGACCGGACTGGTTAAGTAACTTTTCATTGGCAGATAAGAGGTCGTAGAAAGCCAGTTCGTCTTCGGTTAAACCGAGCTGCCTGGTCCTGATGTCGTCCTGCTGAAATTCAGTGGCGATGTCCAGCAAATGCTTGATGGCGGCGATGGAATCCAGGGAATTCCGGTGGTAATTGCTCAAAACTTTTTCAAGTTCCTCCTTTAGCTTGCGCATCCGGCGGATGTTCTTTGGCATTCGTACTCTTATCTCATCATTGATAATCCTGCGCAGCAATTCTACTTTAATGTTCTCGTCGCCTTTTTCTTTTACAATGGCCTGAAACCTGTCGTCTACTATGGAGATATCGACCTTATCCAGGTTGTACATTTTTGCCAGGTCCACAATTTCCTGTGATTCCAGGGATTTGCTCATCAGGTCTTTTATCTTTTCGTTCTTCTCCCTGCGCGGACCGGGAGGAAATTTGATCTTTCTGATTAGCTGCCTGATCTTCTGAATGATCGCCAGCTCTTCCTGTATCTCCCAAACCCGAGGATCTGAACTGGTCATTGCCACCAGTTCTGCCAGCTTTCGCTCTTCGAGCAAAAAGGCATCCGTAACGGCATCAGATTTCAAAAGGCTGTTCACTTTACTGTTGCACCATTTCAATCTGTCCATTTCGGACATTGAATTGACTCTTTCCGCATCAAAATCACCTATCAGATCCTTCACTTTTTCCAACTGCTCCAAACAAATTTTCACCGCGGCTTCAAGATCCAGAGTGGGTTTTCCTTCCCCGCCTCCGGCGGTGTATTTCTTGGTGGCTTCGGCAAGGAAGCCCGAGATGCCTATGAAATCTACTACGAGTCCGTTGGGTTTGTCTTTAAAAACCCTGTTTACCCTTGCAAGGGCCTGCATCAGGTTATGGCCTTTCATTATCTTATCCACATACATCGTATGGGCGCAGGGGGCATCAAATCCCGTGAGCCACATATCGCGAACGATCACAATTTGCAGCGGATCCTCGGGCGTGCGGAAACGCTTTTTTATGGCTTCCATCGCGTCTTTGGTGCGTATATGCGGATTCCATTCCGGCGGATCTTTGCTGATGTTTCCGGTCATTATCACGGCTATTTCAGGGCATCCTTTAAGTGCGCTAAGCGCATTGTACATTTTTACGCAGTTCTTGCGGCTCATACACACGATCATCGCTTTGCCTTCCAGGCTTTCGGTCCTGGCCTTAAAATGGGTGAGGATGTCGTTGGCAACCCTTTCCACGCGGTCAACAGCCCCGGCGGCATCTTCTATCGCGGCCCAAACGGCATTGTTCTCCTCGTCCTCATCTTCTTCCATTTCATCCAGCTCCTTGTCATATTTGGCTTTGATATTGAGCGGAACCATTTTTGGCTCGTAATAAATGGGCACCGTGGCACCGTCTTCCACGGCCTGTTTAATATCGTAGGTGTGGATGGTTGGGCCAAAAACCTGTTGGGTATCGGCATCTTTGCCATCTACGGGGGTTCCGGTGAAGCCTATAAAGGAGGCATTGGGCAAAGCGCGTCTTATGTTCTGCGCAAAGCCGCCGCTATGGAACCCGTACTGGGTGCGGTGGGCTTCATCTGCCATCACGATTAGGTTGGTACGTTCAGAAAGTACAGGGTGGGAGAGCTCTTTTCCCGAAGCCAGTTCTTTTAACCGAAATTTCTCAATGGTGGTAAAGATCACCCCGCCGCCATCGGTGCTCAGCAGGGCCCGCAGCTCATCTGTGGTATCGGCGTGTTGTACGTGGCCCACCAGGTCTTTGCACAGCACAAAATTCTCATAGAGTTGCTGGTCCAGGTCATTGCGGTCTACCTGGATGAGGATGGTGGGATTTTTCATTTCGGGCATTTGCCGAAGGATTCCGGTAAGGATGGCCATCGAAATGCTTTTGCCAGATCCCTGCGTGTGCCATATTACTCCCAGCCGGCCGTCACCCTGAGGTTTTATATTTTCTACCGCAGAGTCCACCGCTTTTTTTATGCCCCAGTACTGGTGATATTTTGCGCCTTTCTTGATTATTTTCCCGTTGTGGTCTTCGTGGAAAATGAAGTTTTGCAGGTAGTTTAATAAGGTTTTCTTCGGAAATAATCCCTTCAGCAAGGTCTCCAGCTGAAGTTCCTCTTTCTGCTGAAGGTCATCCCCGTGCAGACTTTTCCACGGAGCAAACCACTTCAGGGAAGAGTTGTACATCCCGTGCAGGGTTTCCAGCCCATCTGAAACTACCGTGATAGCATTGTAATCAAACAGCTGCGGAATATCCTGAAAGTAATGCCCAATTTGCCGGTGCGCGTTTTCCACACCCACCTCGGGATCAAACATATTCTTGAATTCAAAAACAATGAGAGGAAGTCCGTTAATGAAGACGAGCAGATCTGTACGCCGGCTGTTCTTGCCAATGATCTTTACTTCATCTGCACACACAAAGGTATTTTTCTCCGGTTCCTTGTAATTGATAGGGTAGAGGTGCCGGGCCTGTTCTTTGCCCGAAGCATCTTTCCAGGTAATGGAAACCCCCTGGGTCATTTTAAGATGAAAATCGCGGTTGCGGTGATCGAGATCCATTCCCTGGTGCTGCGTGAAAGCTGAAAGGGCTTCATTAATGGCGGTGCCAGGTACACCGGGGTACGAGCGCTCTAAAAATTCCCGAAGATCCTCCTCCAGCACCACCTTCTTGAGGTCCCGCTGCAGGGAATTGCCTTCTTTATAAGTGTACCCCAACTCTTTGAGGCACTCTATGGCAGCCTTTTGCACCGTGATCTCGATCATTTGTGTCATAAGACTTCTGTTAAGGTTTTCTCCACATCTCTCACGCGGACTTCCCCGCTGATGAGTTTTGGTAATAAGGTATCGCGGAGTCGGGTTAGGGTTTGGTTTTCTATTGTATTTATTCTGATTTGTGTAAACCAATACTCAGCAATTTCACTGAAAGAATCAAAAATTTCCTTTGGTGGCTGCGGAATTTCATAGGAAAGAAAAGGATCATTTTGAACCCTTTGACGACCTGAAGTTCCCACCATTGTAGAAATGGCAAAATTTCTGAAATTGGTATCACGAGCTAAACAATAGGTCCAGTATTTTGAAACACCTTCTTTTGCTCTCATCACTAAAAATTCGGTTGAACCAAAAGCTATTTCACCTGATTCTAAAAAGTCAACAAAGGCAGTTTTTCCATTTTCAAGACAAGGTGTAATCCTGGCAAATAATGTATCTCCATTTTGAAATTTTGCTCCGCCTTTAAATTCTTTTTGTGCAACATCTGAAACTGACATTACATCGATTGGTAGAACTTTCATTTCAACAAATGAAGCTTGTGAACCTTTGGATAAAGACAATCTTGGATTCAAACTTATTAAATTTCCTAAAATGGCATTTTTACCATCCTTCAGGATACTTTTTTAAAATTATGGGAGAAAAGAGACAGCATAGAAAGACCGGAGCATATTTACTTTTTCTTACGCTATGTAATGAAAAAGGAGTGTATCTATTTCTATTGCCGACCCAGAAATAATTTCCACAGGAACATTAACAGGTTGGAATATTATGATAACTATCAGGAATATATGCACGGCTATGATCCCGAAAAAGAGGATGAGCATTTACTGGACCAGGAAGCAGACCAAAAAGCTTTTGATAGGATACGAAGTGTTTTTCCTTTGCTTACTACCGAAAGGAGGCACCTGATTGAACTTTGTTTAAAATACGGTTTTCAGTATAAGGCGATCGCCCAGGCGCTGGGAACCAGCATTACCCAAACCAGCAACGAGATAAAAAGAGCGATCGAGGATATTAGAAATATAATCCACCGGGGCAGTGCGCTGGAAACACGACCAAAACCGGTGGTGGCTGTAAAGATTCAGGATAAAATGACCGCGGAACAGGAAAAGGTCTTGCAACTAAGATGTGAAGCCAATTACTCCTTTGCTTCCATAGCTGCGGAGCTTAACCTTTCCCAAAGGGAAGTGCATAAGGAATTTATGGCTGCGTATAAGTATATGCAGGAGAAACACCAGGAACAATTAGAATCGGCTTAAGATGGAAAAGTCAACGATGAAACTCACTCGAAAAATCCAGTTACTGGTCGATCTGCAAACCAAGGAAGAACGAAGGGAAGCCCTGGATAAACTGTACCAGTGGCAGAACCGCAGCTTTAAGGCCGCTAATCTTATTATTACCCATCTCTATGTACAGGAAATGATCCATGAGTTCTTTTATTTAACGGAAGGAATAAAATATAAACTGGCTGATGAAAAGAAAGATGAACTTGGCATCCTGAATCGCTCCCGGATCAATTCCACCTATCGGGTGGTATCCGATCGCTTTAAAGGTGAAGTCCCTACCAACATTTTAGGCAACATCAATAATACTCTCATTAACACCTTCAATAAGAAAAAGCCGGAATACTGGAAGGGGGAACGTTCGCTGATGAATTTTAAGAGAGATATCGCCTTTCCCTTTGATATGGAGGGGGTGAAAGGATTAAAATTCAATCCTGATAAAAAAGCTTTTTGCTTTCGGTTTTTCTCCATTCCCGTAAAAACGTATTTAGGCAGGGATTTTAACGATAAGTGGGAATTAATGCATCAGCTGGCCGGTGGAGAGATCAAACTTCGTACTTCTCATATCAAATTAAAAGATGGCAAAATCTTTATGTTGGCCACATTTGAAATTGAAAAGGAAAATCACATCCTAAAACCGGAAATGATGGCGGAGGCTTCCTTATCTCTTGAATATCCTATTGTTGTGAAATCCGGAAAGGCAAAACTTAGCATCGGCACCAGGGAAGAGTTTCTTTATCGTAGGCTGGCGATACAAGCGGCCCGGAAAAGGGTACAGGAAGGTGTCACCTATGCAAAATCAGGTAAAGGGCGCAAAAGGAAAACAAAAGCAGTGCAAAGATTCCACGATCTGGAAAAAAACTATGTGAGCAATCGGCTACACCTGTACAGCCGGAAATTAATCGACTTTTGTATTAAACACCAGGCGGGCACGCTTATTTTATTAAACCAGGAAGATAAGATGGGGATCGCTAAAGAGGAAGAGTTTGTGTTGAGAAACTGGAGCTATTATGAACTGATGACCAAAATAAAGTATAAGGCTGAAAAAGCCGGTATTGAACTTATTACAGATTGATAATTTTAAATTGAGGGTGCTTGTACACCCGTAGGGTGAGGTAGAAAATCACACTCACTAAATGTGCTTAGCATATACAACGGCGTGGGCTCTTATTTTTTCAAACCTAAATTAACGGGGAGAACTTAGAAACGGAACCGAGCCTATGTAACCTGGATAAATTCATAATTTCGAAAACTGTATTTTTTAGTTTCTAAAGGAGTATTATATGCAATTGGATATTTAGATTGCAAGGCAAAGCCCCCAAATCTACCATAACTATCCTGGGCATGGTTCCTGTGCTGTTTTTATAGCGTTCGGGAAGTTAACGTGAAATAAAAACAGCATAGGGCGCATCCTACTTATTTTTTACTGTTATTCTTTTGCCTGTTTTCAAGGGTTTCTATAAGATTAACTGTAAAAAGTGGCTAATTTATGACAAGGTGAACTGTCATGACAAATCCTATTTTTGATCTTCCAGCCACCGACAATGCACCTTTTTTATTTCAGGATACGCAGCAAAAAAAATCCTGTTGCAGCTGATCTTCTGATTCTGAAATCCTCCGGTAGACTTCTAAGCTTTCTATCTGTTGTACATTGGCAGAATAACTAAGGTATCCTATCAACCCCAAGGCAATTATCCCCAACATTCCGTAAAGGATAAGCAGGTAATTGGGGATCAGCCTGAATGCACTATGGATATTTTCAAAAAAATTCATATTCGCGGTAAAAATATATTGTTCAGCTCAAAAGCCATGAATTGTGGCAATTAAAATTTT
>NZ_JAVRHP010000098.1:0-11327 GCF_031846505.1 Autumnicola edwardsiae | reverse complement strand
CCATTCTGACTTTGCCCAATGTCGTAATCCACTAAACTGTCCAGCTTTTCAATGTCTTCTATTGCTCCTTTATAATCTCTAAAAAACTGGTAACGACACCAACCTCTATACCCAAGATGTTCTTCCGGGTTATACAGAACTGCTTTGTCAATAAATTTCTTCCAGGTCACAAAATCTCCACTTTTAAGATAAGCAACAGATTTTGCCCGGTAAGCATAATCAAATGTTGAATCAATCGCTAAGGATTCGTCCAGAACAGTTTGAAATTCCCTGGTGAATTGATAATGTCCTTTAATTTCCAATGATTTCTTACAGGCTTCGTATTTTAAGGTATCACCAAGATATTTGTAAGCCTCGCAATTGGGTTGAGCAAATACGCCTGAAAAGGACAACAACACTATTATTAAACCAAGATTTTTCATTAAGGTAAAATTTCTGTTAGTTGTCCTTCTGATATTTTAAAAATGAGATACATATAATAGTCAACAGGAATATCACTTCTGTAAAGAATTTGCCAGTTTTCAATCTCTTTTGTTATATCCACAAGTTGAGTAACTATTCTTTCGTCAAATTCAATTTCCTGATAGTTATAGTCGGACTGCAATACCCTGAACCTACCTGTTTTTCCTTCGCAGTTTACAATGAAACGTACTCTGATAAAACCGTTTTGGTCTTTATTTGACAATGGCTTGTATTTCGATTTGAAAGTGTTTAGAAGGGATGATTTTTCTCCGCCATAAACAGGACCTTCTCCTAAATTGAAGTATTGAAGAATATAGTCGTCTCCGTTACAAATTTTAAAGTCCGATTCATCTATTTGGTCATTCTGTTCGATGTCTCCCACCCAGCGTAAATAGTCTGGTTTTTCATCAACTTTTTTTTCAGATTGACAACTTAAAAAGCCTGATAATAAGATTATTGCAATAAGGAATTTTTTCATAGGTTTTGTTCAAATAGCTTACACCGCCTTGGTAGAATTGGGTGAGCTGGCGAGCTTGATAATTGGGGATACGTTGTTAGCTGCTGCTGTTTAAACGTAATTTTATTTCATTTACCCACTCCTTGTAGTTATAAAATTTTTGAGCAATATCTATTTCCAACATTCTATTTTTAATTTTTTTTGAATCACCTATGATTTCAAGTTCTTCAAGTACTGAAATTATATGATCTTCTATCTCCTTTTTTATAGTCTTTGTGTAACTAAAATTATCTCGTTTATTCTTCCATAATTTTAGTGGGAATTTGGAGGGTTTTCTTTTCGATAAGTCACTAAGCCAAATATCATTATCTAAAATGCCATTCAAAAAAGTCGAACGATATTTTTCTGGTAACCAATTTGAATCTGAACTTAATAGCCATACCAATCCTTCAAATGCATCGATATTTGATCTTGAGTAATTTGTATCATGTGCATAGAAATATGTTCGCGCAAGCGCTCGGCTTGTGTAATTGCCAAAATCCGGATGCCTGAGAGCTATTACGTTTCCACAAGTTGGTTTGTTATCAGACAAGGTGTTCAAACCCCCGTTCGAAAAAATTATATCCGAACGTCCATCTTTTTTTTCTAATAAATTATCGAAAACATCTTCGAAACCTTCATCAAATCCAGGAATAGTTAATTGAGGAACATATAATGCTAAAATTTCAGGATTTTCTCTTGCACATTCATAAAGGCCAGGCCATCTACTAATAAATTGATGGATTTTTTCTGGATTTGTGATTGGACATATATTTAGTTCCTCTCCCTCAAAGGACCAATCTATTTGTAATACTGTTGAAGCTATATTTAAACCTCTAAATTTTCCAAAATCATTATCGACGTGAGGAAGCGGAAAACTCCATCTTTTATGGGAATTTAAATCAGGATATTTTAAGAACTCCTTGTATTCAATGATGTCTAACCACCATTCGTCAGAAATTGCAGGAGTCTCAACCTCAAGTTCTGTCAAGTATTTTTTCGCTACCACTAAAGGGCTTTCTTCAGGTTTAATTTTCTTTATTAAATCCCTTAGGAGGGAATTTATTCCATTTTGTGTTGTTCCAGCTAATTTATCAGCTAGTGGAGGAGAAAATTTCGCAACTCTTCCATAGTTACTCGATGCCATATTGGTAGAATCAAATTCTTTTGCTCAACCATTTCACGAAGGGTTAGTCCATTCAATTCTCTTTTAGCCCAAGGTTTTTTGAAAAAATTTGGACTTAGAACTACTATACCAAAGCTTGAATTAGATAAACCTTCATCAATTTTTTGCGTAAGACTATCACCAATTTTTAATGAAAATTCATCGTACCATACTTCAATATGCTGTTGTTGAAGCAGTTTAGCTAAAGGCCTAACAAAATCTTCTTTATCTTCACTCGCATGGCATATAAAAACATCATAATGCATAATCCGATTGTTTTTTTATTTGAGAAGCTTGGAAAAAGTTGCAGCCAACGTCTCGTATAAAAAAGTTTGAGCTGGCGTGATTAATTGTCCGTAGGTTCCCATCAAAGGGAACGGCGCACCACAATCAGGCGTTGCAAACGAGTACAAAATTTTGATTGGGGAAAGGTTTTTATATAATGTTGTCACACGTTATTTTATGAGGCTGTTTATTTCTTCTGCAATTTCTTTAATACTATAAATTGAACTATTTAGAGCGACCTTATCAGCCAAACTTAAACTGAATTTTTGCACTTCATCTTTAGAAACCTTGTGCCAAATTGGTAAAATGACCTTTAGTCCGTTCATCTCTTTATTAACAAAACCATCAAGTTCATAATTCGTCCAATCTCTTTTAAAAAAGGAAGAAGATAAAACGACGATTCCATATCTCGAATTTATCAGACCTTGGTCGATAGAGCGTCTTAGGCTATCCCCGATTTTTAATTCAAACTCGTCGTACCAGACTTTAATTCCCAGTTCTTGAAGTTCAGTTGCTAATGGTCTAACAAACTCATCTTTATCGGCAGAGGAATGAGATATGAATACATCATATTCTTTATTCTCTTTTTTAGGGGCTTCAGAATTTTGAACTTTTATCGTTTCGTGTGTTAGATGTTTTTGTCTTTCTAGTTCTCTATTTAGGTTGCGTTGAAATTCTAGTTGCTCCCGTTCAGTTTTCTTGCGCTCTTTCGTTTGCTCTTTAGCTAGGTCTATTTGGTGTTTTCGTACCTGTTTGTTCTTGTCAGCCAACTTTTTAGAAATATCCGCTTTCTTTTTTTCTATCCTACTGAGTTCCGTTTGCTTGGTCCGGATCTGATTCATTTTACTCCTGACCGCTGACTCAGAACTCGTTTTATTAGCTTGATCTGAAAGGCTGTCGACACTTTTCAATAGTCTTAGTTCCTTATCAGATTCAGCCGATTTTTGCTTTTCTAGAGTTGCAATATCCCGTTCAAGACGGTCAATATTTGATGTTATTGAAGATATACTCATAGTGTGGAATAAATGTGTGGCAAAATCTCGTATAATAACTGGGCGAGCTGGCGAGCTTGATTGTCCGCAGGTTCCGACCGAAGGGAACAGTGCAGCACAATCAAGCGTTGCAAACGAGCAGAGCGTTTTAAATTGAAACAGGTTTAAACATTGCTTTTATAGGTCGTTGTGTGCAGTTCCTTATCGCTCGTAATCGATAAGAATTCTGTTTAATTTAATTTAATATGGTCTCTGGAGTTACCAATTCCGCTAACTTTGCAGCAACTTCAGACATAGAATCTTCTATTGTACTCAATCCACTACGTGAGCCAAGTAATGGGCTTACCTCCCGTAAATCTTCAAAAGTTGTATTATGTACGATTGGAACAAGTAAATCACGAGCTAATAGAGCAGAAAGTTCTTTGTCAGCTACTCCTTCATTTTTAATGCGTCTTAGGAATAAAGGAGTTACTAATACGATACCAACCCGAGACTTAACCAATCCTTTGTCGATTTCCCGGAGTAAAGAAGAGCCTAACAAAACATCCTTTTCGCTAAACCAAACAGAAACACCTTTAGATTCTAACAAATCGTGTAGTTCTTTCGCGGAACCTTTTCGGTCCTCCCAAGCGTGACAAAGAAAAACATCTCTCAAATCTGGTAAATCTACACGTTTCTCAATATTTTCACGTACAGGTGTTAAAGTACGAATTTCCGATGGTGTATATAATATAGTTGAACCGTATGAAGACCAACTCACTTTTCTTTTAGTGCTTCCGCCGCTACTACCATTACCTCTTGAACTGTATGAGGATGAAGAGTAAGGTGAATTATATGTAGGATATGAATTATATCCGTGATATCTGCCTCCGCAAGCAGGGCAGTTTGCCCTTCCACTTGCTGTGCGATGACCATTAGCTGGTGCTGTACATCTTGCCATTTCTTTTTAAAATTTGGATTGCGCTAATTCCAAATTTATAGAAATATTCCAATTTAATTTACGGAATTCTAATTACTTATTAACCAGTTTTTTAACAGAAGTTTTGTAATAATTGCAGATTACGCAAATAAACAGTAGGGCAGATCAAGGTGAATATTCGACGCATTTATACAATTATTTTTCTTACCGCTTTTGGAATATCATCAAAATCATCAACCCAAATCACGTTTAGTCCAAGTTCATTTGCATCTTGCTCTTCTAAAAGCATAGACATTTTGTCAATAGTTTTTGTACTGTTGGTAAAATCTGGAGTTTTCTTAATAATATAATGATTCAGGTTATTAGACGGATCTTTTCTATTTGAAACATCTAATAATCTTCTCAGATTCGGATCAGTTAGACTAAGTCCAATTAATAGACAATTATTTTGACTTAATTTATTTAGCTGGATGAGATTTGACCAACTAAATGGATCGATAAATTGTGTGTGATAGGAGTCTTCGCTAAAGACAATTTCTGTTTCCCTTGTAATTCGACCTTTTCTGGGTAAAAAACCATGTACATGATAGACTGGAAGTTCTGCTGGGTTACTTCTGAGTCCCTCTGCTGAAACTGATTTATGTTTTATATTACTTGTTGCCAGATTTTCTTCAATTAGTCCATCGAAATTAAATGTAATTATAGAATCCAAAGGTTTCCCATTTCTTTGAGGACGTGCAAGTTCCACAATTGCATCTATTAATTCGCATGATGTAGGATTACTTCGATACAAAGAGACCCTCAATTCTAGAAGAAAGTCCTTACCAAGATTAGACCTCAAATATTTACCGATCATCAACGAAGAAGAACCAAGCCTCCTCTGAAATTCATCAACACTAACGTCTTTAAGTGATATTGAATGGTCATTTGAAATCTTAACCATCATAGATTCCAACAACCTAAGCAACAATGAATTCCATGAAGGGATACCTGCTCCAATTGATACACCTGCTCCGCAAATCAATGTAAGTTTGCCAGCTTGAAGAGCTTTTGCAAGTGACTGATAAGTTTTATCATAGCTCCTTTTAATTTTTGTGGGTTCTTGATCTTCATCACGTTCATCTTCAGCTAAAGCCTTCAAAATTCTTTGTATACCCAAGGAGATGTCAAGAGTTAGATCTACATAAACATATCTTGATAAATATTGCGGGACAGTACTTTGGTCAACGAGCACAGGAATAATCCTTTGTCGCTTTTTAGATATTTCACTGAACGCGATTGCAGTATATTCCTGCATGACCCATTTAGATTGAAGAGAATGCTCACTCACAATTATAATTATAGCATCCGCACTTCTTAATCCTTCTTCAAGTTTATTAATTAAATTATCACCAGCTCTTAATTTCCAGTCGTCATACCACACATCATGACCATTAGACTTTAATTTCTCGGAAATAAGATCTGCGTACTTTTTATCTTTTTGACTGTAGCTTATAAATACATTCATTGGTAATTGTTATGTTGGCTAACGTTAAGTGTTACTGCTGTAGGAGCTTTTTTGCGACTATTGCAATAACATGGTATTCTCGAACATTTCATTTTTATAGATAGATTTTATTAATAAAATTTTTGTAGAATGTATCACTAAAAGCACCAGTACTTAATATTTTTGGTAAAACGAAGTGGTAAGCTGTATCGACGTTGCGTTTACTAATCTACCAGAATCCCTCCAACAAACCACCTGAAACAAAGGATATTCATCAACAGACTTACCAACAGGCCGATAATTGTAAAAAACAAGACCTCATCTTAAAATTAAAAGCTTCAGAAGAGAAATGGCAGAAACCGCCGGGCTTAAAAAGAAAAAGGGCGAAAATTGCCATTTTCACCCTCTCATCTAAAATATTGCTTTTTTACTATTCCTTTTCAGCAGCAGCCGCGGCTACTGTGGCAGATAATCTTTTATAAGTTCCGTTTTCCAAACGTTCCCGGATTGCAGAAAAAGCTTCAAGCGTTTCTTCAACATCGGTAAGGTTATGGGATGCGGTTGGAATAAGCCTTAACAGGATCATTCCTTTCGGGATTACCGGATAAACTACTATAGAGCAGAAAATTCCGTAATTTTCCCTTAAATCCTTAACCAAGGCCATAGCTTCAGGTATACTTCCTTCGAGATAGACTGGTGTTACACAACTTTGTGTGGTTCCTATATCAAATCCTCTTTCTCTGAGTCCGTTTTGCAGCGCGTTTACGTTCTCCCAAAGCTTTTCCTTAAGTTCTGGCATCGTCCTTAGCATTTCCAGCCTTTTAAGGGCTCCTACCACTAATTGCATTTGCAGGGATTTTGCAAACATCTGGGAACGCAAATTGTATTTAAGGTAATCGATGATTTCTTTATCCCCGGCAATGAAAGCTCCTGTGCTGGCGAGAGATTTGGCAAAAGTGGCAAAATATACATCAATGTCGTCCTGTACGCCTTGCTCCTCACCTGCTCCGGCTCCTGTTTTACCAAGAGTTCCAAAGCCATGCGCATCATCTACAAACAATCTGAAATTGTACTTTTTCTTCAGTTCAACTATTTCCTTCAGTTTTCCCTGTTCACCCCGCATTCCAAAGACCCCTTCAGAAATCAACAATATCCCTCCTCCGGTTTGTTCAGCAATTTTAGTAGCACGCTGCAGGTTCTTTTCGATACTCTCCATATCGTTGTGCTTATAGGTAAAGCGCTGACCGAGATGTAACCGCACCCCGTCGATAATACAGGCGTGGGCATCTACATCATATACAATAACATCAGATTTCGACACTAAAGCATCTATCGTAGAAACCATCCCCTGGTATCCAAAGTTTAGAAGGTACGCAGATTGTTTACTTACAAAAGAAGCGAGCTCGTCCTGCAGCTTTTCGTGAAGATCTGTATGCCCGCTCATCATCCTTGCTCCCATCGGGTAAGCAGATCCATACTGCTTTGCTGCTTCGGCATCTATTTTTCGCACTTCCGGGTGGTTGGCCAGTCCCAGGTAGTCATTTATACTCCATGTAATCACATCTTTTCCTCTAAACTTCATTCGGTTGGAAATCTCTCCTTCCAGTTTAGGAAATACAAAATAACCTTCAGCCTGATCTGCCCATTTTCCTAAAGGCCCTTTATCTTTGTATATTTTGTCAAATAAATCTCTCATTGATTCTTTTTTATACCAGCCACAAAAGTACTCAAAATCGCCTCAACTGCCCAAAGTTATTTGGCTGCCTTAGCAGAAACTTTTTAAATCGAAAACATCCGCCTGTTGCGGATGTTTTATTGATCTTTTATTCTAAAATGAAATTTTATTTTATGAATTCTATTTGTTGAACTGAAATTTCGTTCTGAGTATCGAAAAATCCCTGTTCGTTCATCCAGTCGTCACTGTAAATTTTGCTCATATATCGCGAACCGTGATCTGGGAAGATCACCACAACCTTACTATTTTCATCAAACTCCCCTTCTTCTGCCAACTGAAGGATTCCCTGCATTGCGGCGCCACTTGTGTAGCCCAGAAGGAGACCTTCTGTTTTTGCCAGTTTTCGTGCTGTATGCGCACTCTCCTCATCTGTCACCTTTACAAATTTGTCTATAACGTCAAAATCTGTAGCCGTAGGGATCAGGTTTTTTCCCAGCCCTTCAATCCTGTAAGGATAAATTTCTTCGGAATCAAATTCTCTTGTTTCGTGGAATTTCTTCAGAACAGAACCGTAAGCATCAACTCCAATAATTTTTACATCGGGATTCTGCTCTTTCAGATATCTTGCAGTACCCGAAATTGTTCCTCCAGTCCCACTACAGGCAACAAGATGCGTGATTTCACCCTCTGTTTGCTTCCAGATTTCTGGTCCTGTGGTGCGATAATGCGCTTCCATATTAAGCTCATTAAAGTACTGATTGATGTAGACGGAACCTTTTGTTTCTTCATGAATTTTACGGGCAACCTGATAGTAAGACCTTGAATCATCTGCCGAAACGTGTGCAGGACAAACATAAACTTTGGCACCCATAGTCCTGAGCATGTCTATTTTATCTTTAGATGCTTTAGAACTAACTGCCAAAATACACTCATATCCTTTGATGATGCTCACCATAGCGATACTAAACCCGGTATTGCCCGAGGTGGTCTCCACAATGGTATTTCCCGGTTTAAGAATGCCTTTTCTTTCGGCCTCTTCAATAATATATAGTGCAATCCTGTCTTTGGCCGAGTGTCCCGGGTTAAAAGCTTCTACTTTAGCGTAGAATTCGCCTTTAAGTTCTTCAGTAATTTTATTGATTTGTACAAGGGGTGTATTTCCAATAAGTTGTAATACATTATCGTACACTTTCAAATCTTCTTTCATAAACGAAGTTATTTTACAGAAAAAGATTTTATGATATAGCAAATTCAGTTACTTAAACTGAAGAAGTATTTCGTAAAATCAATCAAAGTTAAGGCAAAAATTTTAATTATTCATTAATTCCCTCCAAATCGAGAAGAAAAGCATACTCTTCAGCAACTTCCCTTAAGGCCTCAAATCTTCCTGAAGCACCTCCATGTCCCGCATCCATATTGGTGTGAAAAAGCAGGGTATTTTGGTCGGTTTTCAGTTCTCTAAGCTTGGCTATCCATTTGGCCGGTTCCCAATATTGTACCTGCGAATCATGTAATCCCGTAGTGACCAGCATATTTGGGTAATCCTGCGCCACAACGTTATCGTAAGGGGAATAGGACTTCATATACTCATAATATCCTTCTTCATTAGGATTTCCCCACTCATCATATTCTCCTGTGGTAAGCGGAATGCTGTCATCAAGCATCGTGGTCACCACATCTACAAAAGGCACTGCGGCAATCACTCCCTTATATAGGTTTGGTGCCATATTAATAACTACTCCCATCAACAATCCACCGGCAGAACCGCCCATCGCATAAAGATGGTTTGCTGAAGTGTATTTTTCATGTATAAGATGTTTTGAAACATCTATATAATCTGTAAAAGTATTTCGTTTATTGAACAGTTTGCCATCTTCATACCAGCCCCTTCCCAGGTATTCCCCACCCCGAATGTGCGCAATAGCATAAATGAATCCGCGGTCGAGCAAACTTAGCCTTACGGAAGAAAAGTAGGGATCTATAGTGGAACCGTAGGAACCGTAAGCATATTGAAGCAGCGGATTTTCTCCGTTACGCTCCATTCCTTTCCTGTACACCATGGTAACCGGAATTTTAGTTCCATCTTCAGCAGTGGCCCAAATGCGCTCAGACTCATAGTTATCTTTATCAAAATCTCCGAGTACTTCCTGTTCCTTTAATACCGTTTTCTCCCCCGTTTCCATGTTAAAATCTATTACTGATGTGGGCGTAGTAAGGGAATTATAGGTATAACGAAGAATGCTGGTGTTAAAGGCAGGGTTTATAGAAGTGTAAGCGGTGTACGTTTCATTATCAAAAGGAATGTAGTATTCAACATTATTGTCCCATCTTATTATCCTGATCTTGTTCAGGCCGTTGTGCCGCTCTCCTACCACAAGAAAATCTTTAAATATATCAATATCTTCAAGCAAATAATCCTCACGATGCGGAATTACGTCCTCCCAGTTTCGCATCTCTGTGTGATCTTCCGGGGTTTTCATCAGCTTAAAGTTAACTGCTTTGTCTTTATTGGTAAGGATGTAAAAATGATATCCATAGTGTGAAATGCTATATTCCAGTCCTCTTTCACGAGGCTGAAAAACTCTGAATTCCCCTTTTGGATTGTCTGCTTCAAGAATCCTGTATTCGGTAGTAAGTGTACTGCTGGACCCGATTATAATATATTTTCGGGATTTCGATTTGTAGACATAAGTGCTGAAGGTTTCATCTTTCTCTTCAAAAACCAGCTCATCCTCCTCTGCATTTGTTCCCAGGGTGTGCTTATAAATCTGAAAAGACCTCAGCGTCTGTTCATCCTTTTTTGTATAATACAACGTCTTGTTGTCATTCGCCCAGGTAGAACCGCCAGTGGTATTTTTAATTTCTTCGGAATAAAATTCACCGGTTTCAAGATTTTTGATACGAATATTGTATTTCCGGCGGCTAAGTGTATCTGTGGCAAAAGCAACCATCTTATTGTCGGGGCTTATATTTAATCCGCCAAGACGATAGTAATCGTAACCTTCAGCCATTTCATTAACGTTGAAAAGGATTTCTTCCGGGGCATCCAACGTCTCCTTTTTTCTGGAATAGATAGGATAATCTTTTCCGGTTTCAAAACGGGTAAGGTACCAGTAACCATTCAGCTTATAAGGAACAGACTCGTCATCTTCTTTGATGCGGCCCTTCATTTCGTTGAATAACTGAAGCTGAAAATCCTTGGTATGAGCAGTCATTTCCTCGTTATACCGATTCTCTTCTTCAAGATACTGGATCACATCAGGGTTTTCCCTCTCATTCATCCAGTAATAATTATCGATCCTTACGTCTCCGTGTATTTCAAGTCTTTTTTCAATTCTCTCGGCCTTTGGGGGCAAAATATCTTTCTTCAATCTAATTTCGTTTTAATTCGGCAAAGGTAAGCATCCTGACAAAATAATTAAGATTAGCGTCTTAAGATCATTTTTGACCGGGTAATTTATTAAATTTGTCTTCAACCACTTTAAAAAGAAGAATATGTTTGGAGATATGATGGGTATGATGAATAAGATCAAGGAAACCCAGGAAAAAGTAGAAGCTACAAAAGAACGACTTAAAACCGTACTTATAGATGAAGAATCCAGCGACGGACTCCTAAAAATTACCATTACAGCAACCAGGGAAATCAAAAATATTTCTATTGCAGACGAGTTGCTTGAGGACAAAGAGCAACTGGAAGATTATCTTGTGCTTACCCTTAATAAAGCCATTTCCAGAGCTTCTGATGTAAACGAAGCCGAACTTGGAGCCGTTGCCAAAGAAGGAATGCCGGACATTCCAGGAATGGATATGTTTAAGTAAAGTTCGGAGTTTGGAGTTTGGAGTTTGG
>NZ_JAVRHP010000097.1:0-11479 GCF_031846505.1 Autumnicola edwardsiae | reverse complement strand
AGATGGAACTATATTTCCATCACAAACCTACGAGGTTTTAAAAACCTCGCAGGATTTCGTTTTGAATTGTCACATCGAGCTTGTCGAGAGGCTTTTTTAAAAACTTTGAACTCCGAACTACAAACTCCAAACTAAATTGTCTTTTGCACCACTTCAAAAACACGTTGGCCATCGCATTTTAATGTTTTGGAGGGATACTTCAGCAATAAAGCATAATCGTGCGTAGCCATCAAAATGGTATTTCCGTTTTTGCTGATTTCCTGAAGCACTTCCATAACTTCCACAGAGGTCTGCGGATCTAAATTTCCGGTAGGTTCATCGGCCAGGATTAATTCCGGATCGTTTAGAAGTGCACGGGCAATGGCAACCCTTTGCTGCTCGCCACCAGAAAGCTGATAAGGATATTTAAAGCCCTTGGTTTTCATGCCCACTTTATCCAGTACTTCATCAATTTTACTATCCATTCCTTTCTGATCTTTCCAGCCGGTGGCTTTCAGTACAAAAAGAAGGTTGTCTTTTATGTTCCTGTCGGTAAGTAATTTAAAATCCTGAAAAACCACGCCCAATTTTCGGCGTAGGTAAGGAATGTCCTTTTCCTTTAAAGTACGCAGGTTAAAATCAACAATATGGCCTTCCCCTTCGGTTAAAGGCAAATCACCATAAAGCGTTTTCATAAAGCTACTCTTTCCTGTACCCGTTTTTCCGATAAGGTAGACAAAGTCTCCTTTATTCACGGTAACATCAACTTCAGAAAGGATAAGGCTCTCACGCTGATAAACAGCGGCATTTTTTAATTCCAGTACTGGTTGGGACATAAATCTTTTTAACTGATTGTGTTGTAAAATTATCTGTAAATATACATTTTTCAAAAAGTGAAGGTTTACTTTTTTTCATATTAACATAATTATAGCCTGCATTCATCGTTATTAAAAAGACGATATAAATTATCTTTGAACTTCAACCAAAAACTATATAAATGACGACCAGTAAATCTCTTCTTTTTGTTGCTTTACTATTCTTCTCATTTCAAGGATATTCCCAGCAAACTGCTGCTTTTACAAACACCCTGGCCGATTTTAACCGGGCACTGGAACTTTATAATAATGAGCAATACCTGGCAGCGCAAAATCTCTTTGATGATGTAAAAGATGAAACTGAAGATGAAAAAATTAAAGCTGATGCTGCTTATTACATCGCAAATGCAGCGGTAAGGCTTAACCAGCAGGGTGCCGACAGGCTTATGGAAAGGTTTGTGACGAGGTATCCAACCAGTACAAAAACCAATTCCGCTTACCTGGATGTTGCCGATTATTATTTTAATACCGGTAAATATACGCTGGCCAGGAAATGGTATGATAAAGTAGATGAAAATGCCATGAGCCGTAAAGACCGGCAGCGTTTTTACTTCAATAATGGTTACGCTTATTTTCGCTCTAATGATTATGAGCAGGCACGCACTTATTTGGAGCGTGTAAGAGACTCTGAGGAATATGGCTCCCAGGCCAAATATTACATTGGGTTTATGGCTTATGAAAGTGACGATTACGAAGAGGCCAACGAAAATTTTCAGCAAGTACAGGATAACGACCGTTATAGCGAAGACCTTTCCTATTTCCAGGCCGATATGAACTTTAAATTAGGAAATTTTGAGGAGGCAATTAAGTTGGGACTGGAGCAATTGCCAAGTTCTAACCGCCAGGAAAAATCACAGCTCAACAAAATTATTGGAGAAAGTTACTTTAATCTTGGGCAGTACGAAGAGGCGATCCCATATTTAAAGGAATATCAGGGGCTTCGCGGAAAATGGAACAATACAGATTATTACCAGCTTGGATATGCTTATTACAAGCAGGGCAATTATGAAGGTGCCGTTTCAGAATTTAATAAAATTATTGACGGTAACAATTCGGTTGCCCAAAATGCTTATTATCACCTTGCCCAATCTTATCTGAACCTTGAGCAGAAACAACAGGCGCTGAATGCATTTAAAAATGCCAGCGAAATGGAATTTGATGCAAAAATTCAGAAAGATGCTTACTTAAATTATGCAAAGCTGAGCTACGAAATTGGCAATTCTTATGAAAGTCCGTCGCAGGTGCTTCTTAATTACCTTGAAAAATATCCAGATTCAGATTCCCGGCAGGAAATAGAAACCTTACTTGTAGATTCTTTCATTAATTCCGGAAACTATGAAGAGGCGATGAGCCTGTTGGAGAATAACAGGAATTTTAGTGATAAGCAGGCGTACCAAAAGGTGGCATATTACTATGGGCTGGAGCTTTATGAAGAAGGAGATTATTACAAAGCACTGGAAAATTTTGAAAAAGCTTTAGCTGAACCACGTGACCCGGTAATTACTGCCAAAGCTACTTTCTGGAAGGCAGAAAGCGAATTTAATGTGAACCGAATAGACGATGCGATTATTGGCTATAAAGAGTTTGACGGGATGACGGCTGCCCGTGGTACAGACGAGATGAAAAACCTGGACTATAATCTTGGGTATGCCTATTTCAAAAAGAACGATTATGCACAGGCGGTCAACTATTTTAAAAGATATGCAGAAAATTCCAGTAGTGATGGCCCAAGGAGGGACGATGCGTACTTAAGGCTTGGAGATAGTTATTTTGTGAACAGCCAGTACTGGCCTGCCATGGAGGCGTATAATAGCGCAATTGCAAATAATGTGGAGAATAGTGACTACGCGGCTTTTCAAAAGGCGATCAGCTATGGGTTTGTGGACAGGAATGAGACCAAAATAGAAGAATTGAATAACTTCTTAAACAGGTATCCGCGTTCCAGTTACCGGGACGATGCGTTGTTCGAGTTGGGAAATACGTATGTAGCAATGAACAACTCTTCTGAAGGAGTACAGGCCTACAACCGGCTTATTAGAGATGTATCCGGCAGTGCTTTTGTTCCAAAGGCTATGTTGAGACAGGGATTGGTTTACTACAATTCCAACCAGGGGGATAAAGCACTGGAGCGGCTTAAGAAGGTGGTTGCAGATTATCCTAATACTCCGGAAGCTATGCAGGCGGTTTCCACAGCGAGAAATGTGTATGTGGATATGGGGCGAACAAACGAGTATGCCAGTTGGGTAAGGAATATTGACTTTGTAGAAGTTTCTGATGCAGACCTGGATAATACCACTTACGAATCTGCAGAAAATCAATATCTCAACAATAACACGACTCAGGCTATTAGAGGATTTGAGAATTATATTGAAGAATTCCCTAACGGTATACACTCGATAAATGCCAATTTTTACCTGGCGCAACTTTATTTCCGTGAAGGGAATAAAGACAAATCTATGAGCCACTACAGGTTTATAGTGAGTAAACCAAATAACGAATTTACAGAGCAGGCGCTCGCGAGACTTTCGCAGATTTATCTTGAAAAAGGAAATTATGCTGAAGCTACTCCGCTTTTGGAAAGACTGGAAAAGCAGGCGGAAACCCAGGAAAATTTGATTTTTGCGCAGTCTAATCTTATGAAATCTTATTTTGAACAAGGTAATATTTCAAAAGCCCAGTCTTATGCTGAAAAGGTCCTTCAGGATCCCGGGGCCGAGGAAAAAGCAAAAACAGATGCACAGGTAATCGTCGCAAGGGCAGCTCTTAAAAACGGAAACGAGAGCAGGGCAAAAACTGCTTATGCTGAAGTTCAAAAAACGGCAACCGGAGAACTGGCCGCCGAAGCTTTGTACTACGATGCCTATTTTAAGAATAAAAGCGGAAATTATGAGGCCTCCAATGCCGCAATTCAAATTTTGGCCAAAGACTTTTCAGGATATAAACGCTGGGGATCCAAGGGGTTGGTGTTAATGGCGAAGAACTTCGATCAACTGGGAGACGCTTACCAGGCCACGTATATTCTGGAAAATGTTATTAAAAACTTCGGAAATCAACAAGAAGTGGTCGCCGAAGCTAAAGCTGAACTTGCCAGGATCAAGGCAAAGGAGTCCGAAACCAACTCTTCAGTACAAAACTAGAACTACTCAACCTAACAACTAAGAATTTTTATATGCGAATTTTTTTAAACAAGGACCTCGCCGCAAATCCCCATAATATGGATCTAAAATCAAATTTTAAATTCAGCTTAATCCTGAAAAAATTAAATGCATTGGAGGGAATAAAAATAAGCCTGTTTTTAGGCTTATTTCTAATTAGCGGTGTTCTTTTTGCTCAGGACCCAATTGGCAGTGAGACCGTTACAGTTGTAAAACCGTATTCGCCTTCTGTACGTGATGCATCCAAAATACGCGAAACCCCAACCAGGGCAGATTCTGTAAATACCGCGAAAAAGCCGGTACAGTACAGCATATTTTCTGTACCTGTAGCTTCCACGTTTACACCGGCTAAAGGTCGTGCTACCAATGTGGAGCGGGAAAGGCCACCCAAGGTTTACGACAATTATGCTACGCTTGGATTTGGAACTTATTCCAACGTTTTGGCAGAATTTTACAGTAACCTGGAGGTAAATCGTACCGATAACTTCGGAATTTTTTTTACTCATAATTCCTCTCAGGGCGGGATAGAAGGGGTGAGACTGGACGATCAGTTTTATGATACCGAACTTAATTTAAGTTATACCAGGAGGGACCGCGACATTTCCTGGAAGACCGAAGTAGGAGGACAGCACCAGCTTTTTAACTGGTATGGCTTGCCCGAAAATCCTGTACTTTCTAACGATCAGTTAATGGATATAGATCCTACGCAGAACTATTTTTCGGTTTATGCAGGCGGAGAAATAGAGCTTTATGATTCCTTTTTTGATAATGCAAAAGCAAGGTTCAGACATTCAGGTGATTCTTACAGTTCGTCTGAAAATCACTTTGATGCAAGAGGGACTTTTGAAGTAAATATTGCCGGAGAGCTAATCACTTCAGATCTTACTGCAGATATCGTAAATGGCCAATTTGAAGAGTCCGCTTTAAACGGAACAGCGCAAGATTATACCTTTATGAATTTTGGATTTAGTCCCAGTTTACTGGTGCTTAGGGATGATCTTACACTTAATTTGGGTGTTGGTATTTTCTACAGCCTGGATTCCGAAAACAGTGATAACAATTTCTATTTATATCCGCAGATTACCGCCAGTTACAGGCTTTCAGGAGATCTTTTAACCGCTTATGCAGGTCTGGAAGGAGAGCTGGAGCAAAATACATACTACAATTTCTTTCAGGAAAACCCGTATGTTTCCCCTGCACTGGCAATTCAGCCTTCAGAAACAGAATATGATGCTTATGTGGGTGCAAAAGGGAGGTTAACAACTTATCTTGGTTATAATGTAAGAGCCGGATATGCGTCCCAGTTCAATAAACCATTGTTCCGAAGAAATCCTACAGGTCCAATAGCTTCTATGGAGGATTATGGCTACGGAAATTCTTTTAACGTGGTTTATGATGATGTGAATACGTTTTCATTTTCTGGGGAACTTAATCTTGATGTAAACAGGAATTTTCGTCTTTCCCTAAATGCGGAATATTTTAATTATGCTACAGATGAAGAGGCCGAAGCCTGGAATTTGCCGAATGTAAAGGCTTCCCTAAATGCAGACTATCAGATCACGGAAAAATGGTATGCCGGTGGAAATATCTTCTTTAGAGGTGAGCGTGAGGATTTGGCAATTATCGACAACAGGCCGGTGGACGGTGGTTTATCTGAAGAAATTGTGACGCTGGACAGTTACTTCGACCTAAATGCGCATTTGGGTTACCGGTTTAACAACCAGCTTTCTGCTTTTGTAAGAGGAAATAATCTGCTGAATAACAATTACGAGAGATGGACAAATTTCCAGGTGCAGGGGCTGCAGGTTCTGGCCGGCGCTACTTATAAATTCGATTTCTAGCAAAGTTAAGCGGGATTAGATAAAAATTTTTGGATGATGAAACAAAGGCACCGTTAAGGTGCTTTTTTCATTTTTACCTAATCTGTTTTTAAAAATGCCCGGATTCTGATCTTAAAATGTTGTTTTTCAGAAAATTATTATCTTCATCAAATAGCATTACTTAACAATTAGTAAACATTGGTAACTTAAATTTAAGTTAATATTGCACCCGAAAAATAAGGACCCAAACCTTAGTTACGAAGTAATCTAAATTCTAATGGCAAAAAAATTCAGGCGGATTAACCGCGACCGACCTTACTTAAACATCCTCGATTTTTTAGTTCAGGAAAAGACTTTCCTGGCAATTATAATTGTAGGAATTATTATGGCCGGCATTTTCACTGGTAACAGCCGGGCCGCAATGTGGCTGGGCTTCTTTTTTGCAGCTTATGCAACCGTGGCCAACGACAGTATCCAATCCCTGGGAACTTTTATTGAAAGTAACAGGGGAAAAAAATGGTGGGTTTTATGGATCTATGTTGGTACAATTTTTTTGACGGTGGTCACTTTTAGCTGGTTTCATTTTGACGGAGATGTAACTTATCAGCGGCTTTTAAAACCCGATGGAAGTACAGCATATCCACATCCGGAGCGATTTAGCTTCTTTCAGATTATAGCTCCGTTGATCCTCTTAATTCTTACCAGGTTACGGATGCCGGTTTCCACAACATTTTTGATCCTGAGTGTGTTTAGTGCAGACACATCAGGTATTACCTCTGTGGTATGGAAAAGCTGGACCGGGTATATTATGGCATTTGTGCTCTCCTTTTTGGTATGGTATTTCTCCTATAACCTTATAAAAAAATATTTCAAAAGCAGGAAATTCAGCAACAGCTGGACGGTAATACAGTGGATCGTGAGTGGTACGCTATGGGGTGTATGGGTAATGCAGGACGGTGCGAATATTGCCGTTTTCCTCCCAAGACAGCTGGATGTTTTTCAGTTTACTGTTTTCTCTCTTACAATATTTTTAGGTCTTGGCCTTTTATTTTACCTGCGCGGCGATAAAATTCAGCAAGTGGTAAGTGAAAAGACTCGTATTTCTGATATTCGGGCTGCAACACTAGTGGATCTAATTTATGTGGTAATGCTTATTTATAAGCTATTTATTAGTACCGTACCAATGAGTACAACCTGGGTTTTCCTTGGGGTTATTGGAGGACGGGAAATCGCTATTAGCCTTGCCCGTAAAAAGAAAGGGAAGAAGCATCGCAAGAAAGCCGGTAAAATGATCTTTAAAGATTTTTCCTATGCAATGATAGGCCTCTTTGTATCAATTGCCCTGGCCGCAGCGGCAAATCCAGATATTCGTTCTGCTATTGGGGAAGCAATGGGATTCTAACCTTTCTCAAAATATTTCAGACTGCAAATGAACTTATAATTCAGAAAATACGCCTTTCATCGGGCGTATTTTCTATTTTTGCACAAAATTGAATTCATGAAAAAAATTTTATTTATCCTGATCCTTGCTGTTATTTCAACTGCATGTGATTCAACAGAAAAGGAACCTGCAGACCTTCTGGTTTTTAATGCTGAAATTTATACTGTGGATAGTAGTTTTAGTAAAGCTGAAGCGTTTGTAGTGAGGGATGGAAAATTTCTGGCAGTTGGTTCTTCTGAAGAACTTAGGGAGAAATATGAAGTTTCAGAAAATTATAATGCAGGAGGAAAGGCTGTTTTTCCGGGTTTTATAGATGCTCATGCACATTTCTACAGGTTGGGACTTCAGCAAAACAGGGTAGATCTTACGGGAACAGAAAGTTTTGAGGAAGTAATTACCAGAATTGTTGAGTTTCAGCAGAAAAATGCGGTAGATTTTATTACAGGAAGAGGATGGGACCAGAATGATTGGGAGAACAAAGAATTTCCAACAAAAGATACGTTGGACCGCCTGTTTCCCGATACCCCCATAGCGGTTACCCGTATAGACGGGCATGCTTTACTTGCTAATCAGGCAGCGCTTGATGCTGCCGGAATCACCACAGAAACTCCTTTTGAAGGTGGCGATATTGAACAAAAAAGCGGAAGGCTTACCGGGATAATAGTAGATAATCCCATGAGTCTTGTCACAAACGCACAGCCCGAACCGACCACAGAAGAACAAACCACAGCTTTAATGGCGGCCCAGGATATTTGCTTTAAATACGGTCTTACTACCGTGGTTGATGCAGGAATCGACAAGAACACCATAGAACTTATGGACAACCTCCATGAAGAAGGAGATTTAAAGATCCGTATCTATGCGATGATTAGCAATACCGAAGAAAATCTGGACTTTTTCCTGGAAAAGGGACCGTATAAAACAGATCGGCTGAATGTTCGCTCCATTAAGTTCTACGGAGACGGAGCGCTGGGTTCACGGGGAGCTGCCCTTAAAGAAGAATATACAGACAGGCCTTCGCATTTTGGAGCCTTGCTTTCACCAATAGAAGATTTTGAAGAAACAGCAAGAAGAATTGCCGCTTCAGAATTTCAGCTGAATACCCACGCAATAGGAGATTCGGCTAATTATCTTGTTCTAAAAACCTATGATGAATTGCTGAGCGAAGGAGAAGACAGAAGATGGCGGGTAGAACATTCGCAGGTAATCGATGAGGAAGATTTTAAATACTTTAGTAAAAATATAATTCCTTCTGTACAGCCTACACATGCGACGAGCGATATGTATTGGGCTGAAGAGCGGTTGGGTCAAGAACGGCTTAAAGGTGCCTACGCTTATAAGAAATTACTGGACCAGGCCGGAATTATTGCTTTGGGAACAGACTTTCCGGTAGAAGAGGTTAGTCCGTTTCTTACTTTTTATGCCGCTGTCACAAGGCAGGATACAGAGAATTACCCGGAAGGAGGATTTATGGCTAATGAAGCGCTTTCGCGGGAAGAAACCCTGCGTGGGATGACTATCTGGGCGGCTTTCAGCAATTTTGAAGAAGATGAAAAGGGCAGCATTGAAAAAGGAAAATTTGCCGATTTTATTGTTCTGGATCAGGATATAATGAAAGTGAAAGCTGAAAATATTCCGGGAATAAAAGTACTGGAAACATATGTTAACGGAGAGAAGGTGTTTTAATCAATTGAGATATTTGTTATCTCATTAACTTTCGGCTTCTGAAGATATTTCCGATGAGGTTAAAGGCCTGTTTTTCATTCAACCTTTAGCCTTAAAACTTTATTTCGGTATCTTTGCATTTCAATAAAAAACAGAAAAAATGGATAATGGTTTATATGCTAAATTTCACACTTCAAAAGGTGAAATTTTAGTCAGTTTAGAATTTGAAAAGACACCTGGAACAGTCGGTAACTTTGTTGGTCTTGCTGAAGGTAACATAGAAAATGATGCAATTCCACAGGGGAAGCCGTATTACGACGGTTTGAAATTTCACCGTGTGATTCCCGATTTTATGGTGCAAGGAGGAGATCCTCAAGGTACAGGCTCGGGAGGTCCGGGTTATCAGTTCGAGGATGAAATACATCCGGATTTGAAACACGACTCGCCGGGAACACTTTCTATGGCTAATGCCGGCCCGGGAACCAATGGGAGTCAGTTTTTTATCACTCATGGTGCAACGCCATGGCTGGACGGGAAACATACCGTTTTTGGAAATGTAGTGGAAGGACAGGACGTGGTTGATAAAATTTCCCAGGGAGATAAAATTGAAAAGCTGGAAATTATAAGAGAAGGAGAAGCTGCCAAAAGTTTTAATGCGGTAGAATCTTTCAGACAATTTAACGGAGCAAAAGCAGAACGTGAAGCTGCGGCAAAAAAGCAGCAGGAAGAGCTTCTTGGCGAAATTTCCCAGGGTTTTGAAAAGACCGAAAGCGGACTGCGATATAAAATTGAGAAAAAGGGAGACGGTCCAAGAGCTGAAAAAGGGAAGACTGTTTCTGTACATTATAAAGGTATGCTTACCGATGGTACTGTTTTCGATTCTTCTTATAAAAGAAAACAGCCAATTGAATTTCCTATTGGAGTGGGCCACGTTATAAAAGGCTGGGACGAAGGTATCCAGATGCTGCAGGTTGGCGATGAGGCAAGGTTTGTAATACCTTCCCATCTTGGCTATGGAGAACGTGGGGCAGGAGGGGTTATTCCTCCAAATGCTGCTTTGGTGTTTGATGTTGAACTTATGGATGTGAAGTAACCGAATTTAATGAGTGCCGAAAATTGGCAAATATCGACCTGCATCTTGTGCAGGAAACAAATAATTTGAAGATAGAACGTGCTGATTTTTTCAGCACGTTTTTTTATCTTTAGGAATGACTTCGGAACAATTGGAATTATTAAAATATCCCATCGGAAAAATGTATTTTCCGGAGTGCCGTCCTGAGAATTATATTCAGGACTGGATTGGCGATATTGCAGACTTTCCTTTAAGGCTTCAAGATCTGGTAAAGAAACTTAGTGAACAACAACTGGATGCGGCGTACAGGCCGGAAGGCTGGACGGTAAGACAGCTAATTCATCACATGGCAGATAGCCATAGCCATGCCTATATTCGGTTTAAATGGGCTTTAACAGAGGACAATCCGTTAATAAAGGCTTATGATGAAAAAGCTTATGCAATACTTTTTGATAGCAAAACCGCACCCATAGGTCTCTCTCTGGATAATATTAAAGCCTTGCATGCAAAATGGGTATTTTTACTTGAAGGCATGGAGCCAGGCGATTATAGAAGAACATTCCGTCACCCCGAAAACGGGAGGGAGTGTAGCCTTTTAGAATGTCTTGCGATGTATGCGTGGCATGGTAGGCATCACTATGCACATATAGAACATTTGAAGAAACGAAGGGACTGGATATAAAAAAAGCTGCCGAATTTCGGCAGCTTTTTACTTCTATAATCCTTTGCAAATTATTGCTTGTCTGGCTGCGGGGTCATTCTTAGGTAAGGTTTTACTTCTTTAAATCCTTTCGGGAAAATATCCTTAGCATCTTCACTGGAAATTGCCGGACTTATAACCACGTCTTCTCCATTTTTCCAGTTTGCAGGTGTCGCTACTTTGTGATTTGCTGTTAATTGCAATGAATCAATCACACGTAGTAATTCATCAAAATTCCTTCCTGTACTTGCAGGATAGGTGATCATTAGCTTGATAGTTTTTTCGGGGTCTATAATAAAAACAGATCTCACGGTGAGGGTATTATCTGCTTTTGGATGGATCATACCATACAAATTGGCAATTTTCCTGTCCTCATCTGCGATAATTGGAAAATTTACCGTGGTATCCTGTGTGCTGTTAATATCTTCTATCCAACCCTTATGAGATTCCACTCCGTCTACACTCAGGGCCATGACCTTAACGTCACGTTTCTCAAATTTTTCCTTATATTTCGCTGTAACTCCGAGTTCGGTAGTACAAACCGGGGTGTAATCTGCAGGGTGGGAGAATAGAATACCCCATCCGTCGCCAAGAAATTCGTAAAAATTAATTTTACCTTCCGATGTTTCCGCATCAAAGTTTGGTGCTTTGTCTCCTAATTTTAAATCGCTCATATTAGTGTGTTTTTTAGTGTTCAATTTTTAAAATTACGGAAAAATAAGCTTCAAAACCTAGTAAACCGATAGGAAATACCTGAGCGTAAATAAGTCTT
>NZ_JAVRHP010000096.1:0-11778 GCF_031846505.1 Autumnicola edwardsiae | reverse complement strand
GGAGCGGCTACCGTGTAGCGTGGATAGCCCGGCCCGAAGGGCACGCCATAATAAGAATTTTATTAAAATGTTTCAGAAACAGGATCAGAAAATTAGGTTCTTAATCTACTGCTGATTAAAAGATATTTTTTAAATAAAACTTTTTTATAGTCCAGGTGTAAAATGATACCTGAAAATTGGCAAATATCGGCCCTCATAGAAGTGGGACCTTCTTTCGGGGAATGTTCAGAAATAAAAAAAGGGTCTAACTTAAAAAGCCAGACCCGTTTTTTATAATCTCGTTAAATTAGGGAGTTTTACATTTCAATTTCTCCACAACCTACTCTTGTTCCTGCGTCTCCTGATGGTTGTGATGTATAATCGTCTACTCCATCGTGCACTATAACAGCTTTTCCTACGATGTTCATGTTTTCATCGTCACAGCCTATACACCATTGGTCTGTTGACATGCTAACATTCCCTTCTCCATTGCTGTCCACTTGAAAATTGCCAATATCTCCTCTGTGATATCCTTCACTGTCACCCCATTCACCGTGTGGCTCATTTGTTGGATTCCAATGACCTCCGGCAGAAGATCCATCTTCTGCAGAGCAGTCTGCATTTTCATGAATATGGATAGCATGAGTACCTTCAGAAAGACCGCTTATGGTTCCTTCCATTCGTACTTCTCCATTTTCTTCAGTAAAAGTTACAGAACCTGAAAGGTCACTGCCGCTTTTTGCTTCCAGATCTACGGTTATCTCCTTTGTTTCTTCAGAAGAACGATCCTGATCTTCTTCTTCTGTCATTAATTCACTATCTGTTGTGGTTTCCATTTCATTTTCATTTTGTTCTCCTTCGTTTTTACAACTGAAGATGAAAATAGAGGCACAAAACAGTAAAGATATACTAATACGTTTCATAATGTTATAGTTAATTTTCTGGTTATACTATACTAAATTAAATCTATTAAAAGCTTTGACCAAAGATTTAAGGATAGCTTAACAGTGAAGCAGAGAAGGATTTGGACAGGTTTTTCAGGATATTTTTAGAATGAGGTGTGAAGATAAGCTCATTTTTATTCTTCGTTTCGTATTGATTTTTAATTTCTCTTTTTAAGAACGTCGAGCTATTGCTTATGGTAAAGTAAGAAAGGAGAATTTTAATTATCTTTAATTTGGACAGGGAATATCTGTACAAGCTTAATCGATCAGACCCCTATTCTGAAAATGTAATAATCGTATCTAAAAAAGCGAAATGATAATACAAAAATTTCAAAAGACAAATACAATACTATTTTTCTGTTTCCTCTTGATTGTTGGCCTCTATTTTAGCGCACCGTTACTCATACCTATCATATTTGCCGTTTTTTTATCCACACTAATGGTTCCTGTAAGTACGTTTCTCGAAACTAAAGCAGGTGCAGGAAGAATTACATCTTCCTTTGTAAGTACATTTATCCTATTTATGGGTGTGGGGCTGGTTCTTTTTTTTCTTTTTCGGCAACTTGGTGTTTTTCTCGACGATTTAATTGAAAGAAGGGATGAAATAGGAGAATATGTAGCAGTGCTTCAGGAAAAAGTAATGAGTGCTACGGGTTTTTCACTGGAACAGCAAAGAGAAATTTTTCGGAATGAAATGAGTTCAATTATTGACTGGCTTCAGGTATTCATTTCGGGAGTTCTTGCCAGTTTAACAGAAGTCGTTATAAAATTTTTACTGGTTTTAATTTACGTTTTCCTTTTTCTAATAAACAGAGACAAATTTAAAGAGTTTCTAATGATGTATATTCCCGGGGATAAAGAGCAGGAAACGGAGCAGATAATAAGGGAAACCTCCAGGGTGGCTCATAAGTACTTGTGGGGAAGAATTCAGGTAATGATTTTACTTGCTATTCTTTATATCATTTCTTTTACCGCATATGGATTGGAACATGCACCATTACTTATACTTTTTGGCACCTTGATCACAATAATACCATATATAGGACCTCTGATAAGCGGGATTCTTCCAATTTTATTTATGATTGTTTTTGGTGGTAGTTATATAGAAGTAATTTCTTTTACACTAATTGTAATTATTATCCAGTTAATGGAGAGTTATGTTTTTGAACCTGTCATTATTGGGTCTGAGGTGCAGCAAAGTCCTTTATTTATAATAATCGCCGTTTTGGTAGGAGGTGTTGTATGGGGAGCGGCAGGTCTTATTCTTTTTGTTCCAATCTTTGGAATTATAAAAATAATTGCAGATCACCATGCAGAGCTGCGGCCTATTGGATTTTTAATGGGTTACAAGAGGCCCGGAGCAAAGGAGACGATTATAGAAAAATTTCAAAGAAAGATAAAGCAGTAGCTGCTTAACTCATACAGACTAAGATTCGATTAATTTTGTAAGAATTGTCACTTTAGCACTTAGCGTTTTGTGCACGGGACATTTATCAGCAATTTCCAGCAACCGCTCTTTTTGTTTTTCCTCCAGATCGCCGGAAATAGAAATTTCCCTTTCAAAAGTGTCAATTTTTGAGCCGTCTTTATCGCAGTCTTCACAGTCCTTAGCATGTTGCTTAGCATAATTTACATGTGTTTCTACATTTTCTACCGGCCATTTCTTTCTCTTTGCATACATCTGGATCGTCATAGAAGTACAGGCAGCCAGACCTGCAGAAAGAAATTCGTATGGTGTGGGTCCAAAATTGTTTCCGCCCATTTTCACAGGTTCATCTGCAGTAAAATTATGAATACCTGCCTTGACCTGGGTGGTAAATCCTTCTTTCCCAAGGTTAGCCACGACCTGATGGTCTGTTTCCAGGTCCTGTATTTCTTCGAGTTCTATATATTTTTCTGCCCATGTCGCTATCACCCTTCCCGCATAAATAGAGTATTCCTTATCGTTTAAAAGGTGATCTGCCCCATCCAGTGAAACAAAACTTTTAGGGTGACTTACTGCTGTGTAAAGTTCTTCAGCATTTTTGACTTCTACAACTTCGTCCTGAGGGGAATGAAGTATAAGAATAGCTTTTTCCAGTTTTGATAATCGAGACCTAAGGTCATGCTTCTGAAGGTCTTCCAGGAACTGCTTCTTAATTTTAAAGGGTCGGCCTCCTATATTTACAGTGGCATTTGCATCTTTCATAAGCTTGTCCATTTGTTCAGAAAGCAAGCCTTCTACATGCGTAATAGTGGACGGGGCGGCAATGGTAGCTATTGCTTTTACAGATTCTATTTCTTCGGAAGCCATTAAGACAGCAGCTCCTCCCAGCGAATGGCCCACGAGTACAGAAGGGGACTTATGCTCTTTCTTCAGAAATTTTGCTGCAGCAACTAAATCCTGAACATTACCTGAAAAATTGGTATCAGAGAAGTTGCCTTCACTTTCCCCCAATCCGGTGAAGTCAAATCGTAGCACACCAAAGCCACGTGAAGCTAACGTGCGGCTGATATTTTTGGGTGCAAAAAAGTTTTTATTGCAGGTGAAGCAATGAGCAAACAAGACAAAATTATGAGGTTTTTGATTAGTGGGAAGTTCCAGGTACCCCACCAGTTCATTACCCTCATTATTTTTAAAAGCGACTTTTGTAGTTTTCATTTTAAAAACTTTAATTAATAAATTAGGAAAAATAACTCTAATGAAACCATAAAAACAAAAAAGCTGCATAGAAATCTACACAGCTTTTGTAAATAGGCGTAAAAAACGATTTATTCCAGTTCTTTGATTCTAATGTTTTTGAAGGCAACCTTGTTCCCGTGATCCTGAAGGGCGATATGGCCGGTACGGCTTTTGCCAAAATCTTCCCAGTCACTGAATTTTGACTCTGACACCATTTGCTCCCACTCATCTCCATGAACGGGAAATTCTGTAACTTTTGTTCCGTTTAGAGTCACACTACCTTTGTTGTTTTTGTGATCAATAACAATAGACTGGGTGTTCCATTCTCCTGCCGGATTGGTTACATCCTCACCTGGGGGAACCATATCATACAAAGCTCCCGCTTGTCGTACGGGACCGTTTTTAGCGTCTGGATGCCTTTCGTTATCGAGCAGCTGAATTTCAGGTCCGGTATAGTACGGCTCATTATATTCTTCCATTTCCTGAACGCCCCACATAATACCGCTGTTTCCTCCTTCGGAAATTTTCCATTCAAAATCGAGCTGAAAATTAGTGTACTCGTCTTCTGTAATCAGGTTTTCAGATCCTTCAGGACTATCTTCAGAAGGAGTAAAAACTATAGCTTCTCCTTCTTTTTTCCATTGATCAGAAATAGAATCGGTTTTATATGCCTTCCAGCCACTTAGGTCATTTCCTGAAGAAAGCTCCTGCCAGTCGTTTTCCTGATCCTGTGTAACGACACTCTGCTCTTCAGTTTGAACATCTTGTTCTTCTTGTTCAGTATTATTTTTACATCCTGAAGCCAGAGCTGCCAGAGCGATAATGCTTACATTAAATAGTTTCATATTTTTCAGCTTAACTATTGGTGCCCAGGAGTTGTTTTAATCTTTCCTCATTAATCTCTGTTCCCGCGAAATCATCAAATTTCTTTTCTGTGGCCTGAATAATGTGGCTTTGGATAAATGGAGCACCTTCTTTTGCTCCCTGTTCAGGAGATTTTATGCAGCACTCCCATTCCATTACTGCCCATACATCACAACCGTATTGTGTTAATTTGGAAAAGATTGTTCTAAAATCTACCTGGCCATCACCGGGGCTCCTGTAGCGACCTGCACGGTTAATCCAGTCTTCATAGCCACCAAATGTTCCTTTTTTGCCCGTAGGATTAAATTCGGCATCCTTAACGTGAAACATTTTTATAAACTCATGATAATTATCAATATATTCAATGTAATCCAACTGCTGAAGTACAAAATGACTGGGATCATAAAGAATATTCACTCTTTTATGGTTATTCGTTGCCTCTAAAAAGCGCTCGAAGGTCACCCCATCGTGCACATCTTCTCCCGGATGTACTTCATAACAAACATCTACATCCTGCTCGTCAAACTCATTGAGAATTGGAACCCACCTTTCAGCAAGTTCTTTGAATCCCAGTTCTACAAGTCCTGCAGGACGTTGTGGCCAGGGATGGGAGGTATGCCATAGCAGAGAACCGCTAAAAGTTCCCATTACATCCAATCCCAGGTTACGCGTGGCCTTAGCTGCGCTTTTTAACTGGTCTATTGCCCAATCTGTTCTTTCTTTTGGCTTATTGTGTAGTTCTTTAGGCGCAAAATTATCGAACATTTTATCGTAGGCAGGATGTACGGCTACAAGTTGCCCCTGTAAATGCGTGCAAAGCTCTGTTATTTCCAGTCCGTAAGATTCAATTTTACCTTTAAGTTCATCGCAATAGTTTTTGCTCTCTGCGGCTTTCTTCAGGTCTATGAGCCTTGGTTCCCATGTAGGGATTTGTATTCCTTTATATCCTAATCCTGAAGCCCACTTGCACAATCCATCCAAAGAGTTAAAAGGTTCTTTTTCATCGATAAATTGTGCCAGGAATACTGCAGGTCCTTTAATTGTCTTCATTTTCCGGTTTTTTATTATTCATCAATTTTTACCCATACGTTCCCTTCTTTATGGGAGTGCACAGCTTTTTCTATAAAATTCATCCCCCTCAACCCATCCCTGAGCTGTGGGAATTCGGCAGGATGATAGTCTTCCCCATTAATAGCACGGGCTACACCTTTATAAATATTACCCATAGAATCAAAAATTCCTTCGGGGTGTCCCGGCGGCAGTTTCGTTCCGTCAAGGGAAAGTTTACTGTTGTAAGGATGTCCCGGCTTTAAGACCCGCATTGGCTGTCCTTCCTCCAACATGTAGAGATAATTGGGGTTTTCCTGCTCCCACTTTAAACCAGCCTTTTCTCCATAGATCTTTACAGTAAAATTATTTTCTTCACCTGTAGCAATTTGGCTGGAACGTATTACTCCTTTTACATATTCTGAACATCTTAAAAGCACAGTTCCGTCAATATCCATTACGTTGTCTTTGTACAAGTAATTAAGGTCTGCCAAGATTTCCCGGACTTCCAGACCGGTGACGTATTCCACCATGTCAAAAGCGTGAGTGCCAATATCACCAACACAACAGCTTATTCCGGACTTTTCAGGATTAAGACGCCATGTACTGGAACGTTTCTCCTTATCATGAATAATAGAATTGATCCAACCCTGATAGTACTGAACATCTATTTTCTGGATTTTGCCCAGTTCCCCATTGGCAATCATTTCCTTCATTTGCCGTACCATAGGATATCCCGTATAGGTATAAGTTACTGCAAAGATGCTTCCTGATTTCTCCTGTGTCTCCTGTAGAATTTTAGCTTCTTCGTAAGTAGTGGTCATTGGCTTTTCGCATATTACATTAAAGCCGTTTTCCAGCAGCTTTTTAGCCATGGGGAAATGTAGGAAATTAGGGGTGAGGACAGATACTACCTGGATTCTCTCATTTTCAGGAAGGGATTTTTCTTTTTCAATAAGAGTATCAATATCTTTATAGATCCTGTCTGTACCAATGCCAATCTCTTTTGCAAAACTTATGCTTTCTTCAAGTTCAGGATTAAAGGCACCTCCCACCACTTCATATTTGTCATACATGGCAGAAGCCACCCGGTGAAGGATGCCTATTAGTGAATCACCGCCTCCACCAAGTATGCCTAATTTTATTTTTCTACTCATAATTTATATGCTTTTAAATTTCTATATCTTTCTTTTCTATTTTTTCATTTCTGAAGAATATAGCAAAAAGTACCATTACTGCAAAAGCGAAAATTGCAGGGAAGGTCCATACTCCTGTCCAGTTTTGATTGCCGTCACTTAACATATTAGCATCACTTACCAGTCCTGCAACGTAGAAACCTATGAGCATTCCAACTCCATAAGTGGCAAGGGTAATAAGGCCTTGCGCTGCACTCTTAAAATTTTCTCCCGCTTTGGAATCTGTATATATCTGTCCTGAAACAAAGAAGAAATCGTAGCAAACCCCGTGTAGGGCAATCCCGATTAGCAGCATAAAGGAAAGCTCATCAGCATTACCATATGCGAAGAGCAGGTATCTTGCGGCCCAGGCAATCATACCCATCAAAAGTGTCATTTTTATACCATATCTCTTTAGGAAAAATGGAATTAGAAGCATAAATAAAACCTCTGAAGCCTGGCCCAGAGCCGCTTTTGCTGTTGAATTTCCAACACCTATATCTGTTAAGAAAGGACTGAGGTGCTGGTAATAGAATGCCAGCGGAATACTTATAAGAATAGATGACAAAAAGAAAATCAGAAAGTTTTTACTTTTAAGCAACTTTAGCGCATCCAGACCTAAAACTTCAGTAAGGCTGGGTTTTTCTCCTGTCTTTGCTTTTGGCGGAGTGCTTGGCAAAAAGAAACTGAAAATGCCCAAAAATGCTGAAGCAGCAGCAGTCATTAAGAATGTATTCCTAAGCATTCCTTCTTGAATTCCTTCCGCAGAATCCCAACTAAAAATGTAACTAATAGCCACCCCGGAAACTATCCAACCAATGGTTCCAAATACCCTGATAAAGGAAAATTCTTTAGCAGGATCCTTCATTTGATTAAAACTTACAGAATTCACTAAAGCAAGTGTAGGCATGTAAGCGATCATATAGGCGAGTATATAGGGATAAAAAGTCGTGAAATCTTCGGCATAAGCCATTTTGTACATCAAAAAAGCACCGATGAGATGGAGAATTGCTAAAATCTTTTCAGCATTAAAATACCTGTCGGCTATAAGCCCAATTATAAACGGGGCAATAATAGCGCCCCAGGATTGGGTAGAGAATGCAGTGGAAATCTGCGTTTGAGTCGCCTCAAGATTGTTTCCCAAAAAAGTTCCTAAAGTTACAAACCAGCCTCCCCAAATAAAGAATTCGAAGAACATCATAATAGAAAGCTGAAAGCGTGTACTATTTTCCATGTTATTGATTATCTGAATTTAAATTAGTTCCTTTTTCGATCAAAAGTTCCCTTGTTGCAAGGATACCTTCCTCTGGAGATAGGCCGCTTCCTTCATATTCTATACCCACATAGCCGGTATATCCTGCATCTTTTACAATTTGCAGCATTCTTTCAAAATCGATAGTGGTTTCTTCCCCCTCCTCATTAAATTCGTAGGCTTTTGCACTCACGGCTTTTGCGTAAGGCATCATTTCTTCTACTCCCTGGTATTTTGGATATTCTTCTACACATTTGGCTTCATATCTTTCGCCACCTTCTCTTTTCAGGCAGAAATTTCCAAAGTCCGGTAGCGTTCCGGCGTTCTCCATATTTACATCTTCCATAACTTCAGCCAGAAGGGCCGCATTGGAGGAATAATAGCCGTGATTTTCAACAAGAACATCAATATTTTTATCGGCAGCATATTCTGAAAGCTTTTTAAGTCCGTCTGTGGCAGCAGCTTTCCATTCCTCCTCGTCTTCACTTCCAAAAAGGTTTACACGTATAGCGTGAGCACCAAGAAACTCTGCCGCATCTACCCATTTTTTATGCTTCTCTACCGCCTCGTTTCTTTCAGCTTCATCTGCAGAGGCCAATTCCCCTTCATGATCTACCATTATAAGAACATTTTCCACATTATACTCCTCACTTTTTGCCTTAAGAGTGTCCAGGAGAGACTGTAAAGCAGCCTGGGGATCTTCAGCATCTGCATATCTGCTGGTATATAATTGGCTTACATATTCGATACCCTCAAAACCCATTTCACTGGCTCTTTGAGCAAAATCTACAGGATCCATGCTACCATCTTTAATTGGTCCCGAAAGTGACCATTGGGCCAGGGATATTTTAAAAAAAGGATCTTTTGTGTTTGTAGTATCATTTTTTTCAACAGTTTCCTGATTGGAATCTTTTTGGTTGCCATCTTTGCAGGAAATAAAGCCAAGACTGAATAGCATAATGAATGCAGCTATTCCGGAGAATTTGAAATAAGAGATTTTCATGTTTAGTTAATTGATAGAATAATTTATTTAACAAATTTGAAATTTAAAAGTAGACTTTTTTTTAAAGATGAAAAATTATAAGCATAAATTTCTATATTTGGAACTATATCTATTATTTCATTAATAATTAACTGCTGAATTGTGAGTAATTTTTACGAAAACGATAGCTATGATGCTATAGTTGTTGGAACTGGTATTAGTGGTGGTTGGGCCGCTAAGGAACTTTGTGAAAAAGGATTTAAAACTCTGGTGCTGGAAAGAGGTCCCATGGTAGAACATGTAAAGGATTATCCTACTATGAACGATGATCCCTGGGACTACAAGTATAAGGGACAACAAACACGCGAAGATAAGAAGAGGCAGTATAAACAAGCAAGGACAGGTTATACCACCAATGAAGCCAGCGCTCATTGGTTCGTAGATGACATAAAACATCCTTATAACGAGGTTAAAAGGTTTGACTGGATGCGCGGATACCACGTAGGGGGAAGATCTATTATGTGGGGAAGACATAGCTACCGTCTAAGCGATTTGGATTTTACTGCAAATAAAAAGGACGGCAATGGAGTAGATTGGCCTATTAGATATAAAGATATTGCACCGTGGTACGATTATGTAGAATCTTATATAGGAGTAAGTGGAGAACGATTAGGTCTAAGTCAGTTGCCTGACGGGCAGTTTTTACCTCCTATGGAGCTTAACTGTGTAGAGGATCATTTAAAAAAGAGTATAGCTCAAAATTTTGACGGGAGGGTCTTAACACCAGGCCGGGTCGCCCATATTACAGGTGATACAAAATTTGAGGGCCGCTCAAAATGCCAGTTTAGGAACCGCTGTGTTAGAGGTTGTCCTTATGGAGGTTATTTTAGCAGTAACTCTTCTACTTTACCTGCGGCAGATCGTACCGGGAATATGACCTTGCGTCCTAACTCTGTAGTGCATGAAGTAGTATATGATGCAGAAACCAAGCGGGCTACCGGAGTTAAAATTATTGATGCAGAAACTAAGGAAACATTAGAATACAAGGCTAATGTAATTTTCCTTTGTGCTTCATCAATGGCTTCTACCAGCATTATGTTACAATCAAAATCTGATCGTTTTCCAGATGGATTGGGAAATGACAGCGGCGAACTGGGACATAATGTTATGGATCACCACTTTAGAGTTGGAGCATCAGCAAAATTTGATGGTATGGAAGATTCCTATTATAAAGGAAGGAAACCAAATGGTATTTATCTCCCGCGCTTCAGAAATATAAATGGCGATGAAAATCTTGGCTTTACCCGGGGTTATGGCTACCAGGGAGGTGCAAGCCGTGGTAATTGGGAAGAAAACATTGCTGAAGCTGCTTATGGACAGGAACTTAAAGAAGCTATTACCAAGCCAGGAGGTTGGACAATGGGTCTGCTTGGCTTTGGAGAAACTTTGCCTTATCACGAAAACAAGATGTTCCTGGATTATGATAAAACCGATGAATGGGGATTGCCTACAGTAACTTTTGACGCAGAATTTAAAGATAATGAATTGAAGATGCGAAAGGATATGCAGGAGCAGGCTGTGGCGATGTTGGAAAAAGGAGGTTTTAAAGATATTAGTGCGTACGATCAGTTAGGAGCCCCCGGTTTGGGAATCCACGAAATGGGTACTGCCAGAATGGGTAGAGATCCTAAGACATCTGTGCTCAACGGGAATAATCAGGTTCACGAGGTTCCGAATTTATATATAACAGACGGTGCTTTTATGACCTCTGCGGGATGCCAGAACCCATCATTGACCTATATGGCCATGACGGCCAGGGCGGCAGACCATGCCTCTAAAAACTTTAAGAAATCTAACGTTTAATATTTGGGAAAATGAATAGAAGACAGGCTTTAAAAAATATAGGACTTGGAGCGGGAATAATGGTTGTGGGACCAACTACGCTTGGGCTCTTGCAGAGTTGTAAGAATGAAAGGAACTATGAATGGGAACCAACTTTTTTAAGTGCTGCCAATGGTTTTGCCCTTACAAGAATACTTGATGTAATAATACCAACAACAGACACTCCTGGTGCCGGCGATCTTAATATTGCGGAATTTTTGGATTCTTATATTAATGAAGTAGCTTCTGAAGAAAGTCAGAAGGAATTTAAGGAATCTGCAGATGCCTTTTCAAGAGCTTTTGAAAATATGTTTGATAAAGGCGTAGGCGAAGGAAGTGAGGAAGAGTATGAACAAATTATCGAAAGATATCTTCGCGCAACCCCTGAAGAAAGAGAAAGCTATGTAAAACGTAATACAGAAACTCAGGATCCACAGGATAAAGATCCGGCAGAAGATAATGAAGGAGTTGATACTAATTTAAAATATTCCGGAATCAGTGCTGATGCCGGTGCTTATTCTTATTTGCGGAATGTAAGGGAAATGGCTATCTGGGCTTGGAAAACCAGTGAAGAGGTAGGGGAAAACGTACTATGGTATGATCCCATTCCAGGTGAATATATCCCCTGCGGTCCTGTAGAGGAGCTTGGTGGTGGCAAAGCGATGTCACTTTAAGATGTAGTTGTAGAAAAGTTTAGCAGAAAAAAATTGCGATATTATCATTATCCTATGTAATGTTGTTCTAATTGAAGCGTGCTTTTTCTATCAGGATGAACCTGTAGATCATGTTTCTGTGACAGGCTGAACGGCATTACGATAATTGTCATTTTTGAGCTGTCTCTTTTGCGATTCGGGAGTAATTAAATTTACTGAAGCAAAACAACAAGAGATGATAGAATCAACTATTTTATCTTAATATTAATATTGGAAAAATAAAAAAGGAGAAGCTGTTCGAGCTTCTCCTTTCTTGTATATAATAATCAATTTAAAGTA
>NZ_JAVRHP010000095.1:0-12264 GCF_031846505.1 Autumnicola edwardsiae | reverse complement strand
ATTATTTGCTTAAAAACGCAAAAACCCAGAAAATGTTCTTGATTCGTTTTTCTAAAGTGGGTGATACTGGGTTCGAACCAGTGACCCCTACCTTGTCGAGGTAGTGCTCTGAACCAACTGAGCTAATCACCCTTTATTTTAATTAAAAAAGGCTCCCGAAATTGGAAGCCTTTAATTGTTGTGGGCGCGAAGGGATTCGAACCCCTGACCCCTTGGGTGTAAACCAAGTGCTCTGAACCAACTGAGCTACGCGCCCTAATTCTTGATTGCGGATGCAAATATAGACTAGTTTTTCAATTCAGCAAAACAATTTCTTTAAAAATTTAAATTATTTCAGCAACGGTAAAATTACTACCTCCAACAAAAACCAGATCCTCATCTAACGCCAGTTCTAAAGCGGCCTCATAAGCTTCTGTAACCGAATTATATACCCTCCCTTCCAAAGAAAATTCCTCTGCTTTTTTTTGTAAATTATTTACCTCAAGACCCCTGGGAACATTAGGTTTACAAAAGTAGAAATTTGCGCTTTCTGGAAATAATGGCAGTATTTTGGATAAATCTTTATCGTTTACAACTCCTAAAACGATGTGTAACTGATTAAAAGTTTCCTTTTCGATTTGAGCAAAAACAAGTTTAAGCCCTTCTTCGTTATGTGCGGTGTCAAGAATTACTTTCGGCTTTTGCTGTAAAACATCCCACCGCCCGCGTAGTCCGGTATTAAGTTTTACATGCGACAGTCCTCTTAATACAGCTGCTTCAGGGATTTTCCAGCCTCTATCTTTAAGAACATCAATAACCGATAATACAGACTGCACATTCCTTTTCTGATAATCTCCTTTTAAGTCCGTTTCATATTCTGAAAAATTAAAATCTTCAGCAAAAAACAACTTCGACTGCCTCTCTTCGGCTACAGAAGAAAATACCTGTTGAGTTTCTGAATCTTTTTCTCCAATTATCACCGGAACATTCTTTTTAATTATCCCCGCTTTTTCACCTGCAATCTCTTCTCTCGTTGTCCCAAGAAAGGCGGTATGATCGAGGCCGATGTTGGTGATTAGCGAAACCTCAGGAGTTATAATATTTGTAGAATCAAGCCTTCCTCCCATTCCAACCTCAACAATCGCGATATCTACCTGCTGATTATCAAAATATTGAAATGCCATTCCTACAGTCATTTCAAAGAAGGAAAGTTGGTATTGCTCTAAAAAATCCTGATTTCCATCGATAAAACGAACTACTTCTTCTTTATCGATCACATTTCCGTTAATCTTAATGCGCTCACGGAAATCTTTAAGATGTGGCGATGTATAGAGACCTACCTTGTATCCCGCCTCCTGAAATACAGATGCGAGCATATGGCTGCTGGATCCTTTTCCATTAGTCCCGGCAACGTGAACAGCTTTAAAATTCTTCTCCGGATTACCTAAATGATCCGACAGCTTAATTGTATTGGTAAGGTCTTTTTTAAAAGCAGATTCCCCTATGCGCTGGTACATGGGCAACTGCCGAAACATCCACTCCACAGTTTCTTTATAGGTCTTCACTTATTCAGATAATTGAAAATCATACACAATAGTACCCACCTGCCTTGGAGGGGCATTTTGATCGCTGTTAAAACGTGTCGCCAAAGCAGCTTCTTTAGCAGGGTTCATTAAACATGGATGACTGTTTGTAGTGCCCTGCCTTCCGGGAGCTGCACTAATAACCCTGCCCGATTGATCTACCTCTATTCTCACCACCACAATTCCAGATTCATTACAATCCTGGGTTACTTTTGCTTTATCAAGAGCTTTTCTCCCACCTAAGCGGTAATTCCCATCCCCATCCAGACCTGCGCCGCTGCCATAGTATTTACTGGCGTTAACATCTCCATTGGGATCTCCTTTATCTCCGGCAGCATAATCGTTCCCCTCACCTCCGGTTTGTGTTCCGTTTCTTTCGGGCCCGTTAAAAATACTGTTCATTGCACTGGTGGTGGATGCATCTGGTTTAGGTTCCGGTTTTTTGGGTGGTTCCTTTTCTTTTGGTTTTTCCACTGGTTTCGCCTCTACCGGAGTAGTGATTTTTTTCTTCTTCTCCTCTATTACCGGAGCCTCCTCAATATCCTGTGTCACCACTTCTTCCTTTATTTCAGGTTCAGGAGGAGTTACCTGCGGACTCGAAGTCTGGGGAGCAGACTTTACAGGCTCTGTAGGTTGCTCGGTACCCGAACCAACTTCAGAAGTACCAAAATTAATAGCAATTCCACTTTCAGGTGGAGGATCCAGATACGTGAATCCGAAAAAAAGCAATAGTAATATCAACAACACGTGCAGGATCACCGTGATGGTCAGGGATTTCTTTTCGTGTTTTGTGTTTAACATTGCCATTTTATTCCGGTTTTACCGCTAATACTATTTTGTAACTGTTCCTGTTTGCAATATCCATTACATTTACCGCTTTTTCTATAGGAACACCTTCTTCTGCCCTTAAAATAATTGTGGGGTTCTCCTCTCCAGAAAGCCTGGACATTAAAGTACTCTCCAAAGCACTCTGGCTTATCCGCTCTTCATTTATATAAAACTGAAGGTCTTTGGTAATACTCACCGCCAGCGTTTGTTTACTGGTAGTCTTTCCCTTTGCTTTTGGTAAAATAAGGTCCAAAGCTTCAGGGGTTATTACCGGCGAGGTTAGCATAAAAAATATCAACAACAGAAAAACAATATCTGTCATTGAGCTCATGCTAAACTCGGGGCTGATTTTATTTCTTCCTCTTAAATTCATATTAAGCAGGTTCGTTTAAAAGATCAAGAAAATCTACCGCTGTGGCCTCCATTTGGTGAACAACTTTATCTGTTTTAACCACAAGATGGTTGTAGCCTATATAAGCAATAATACCTACAATAAGACCTGCAACGGTGGTGGTCATCGCGGTATAAATCCCTTCAGCTAACGCTCCCATTTGCGCCTGTCCGCTACTGGTGGCCAGTTCATGAAAAGCAATTACCATACCTATTACAGTTCCCAGAAATCCAATCATAGGTGCTGCTCCTGATATTGTGGCCAGAATGCTCACATTTTTTTCCAGCTTATAAACTTCCAGTCTGCCGGCATTCTCAATGGCTGTGTTTATATCTTCCAACGGACTTCCAATTCTGGAAATTCCTTTTTCAGTTAAACGTGCAACAGGAGAATCTGTTTGGGCGCAACGCATTTTTGCCGACTCTATATTACCATTAAGAACATTGTCTTTTATCTGCAACATAAAATTTTTATCTACCTGGCTTGCCGATTTTATCGCAAATAACCTTTCAAAATAAATATAGACTGCCACAAAAAGGAGGATAAAAAGGATTACAATAATTACTGTACCTGCAAGACCTCCGCTAAACAGTAAATCAAATAACGAAAGGGTTTTTTCCTCTACTACCGGTTCTGCTTCCTGCATTGCATCTGCAACACCGTCCTGCTGAAAAAAGTTTAACATACTATCTAATTAGTTTTTTAATGTAACGTGATAAAAGAAATTTAATTGCCGCCAAATTTAGCAAAATTAAAGGCAGCTTCTAATATTTTAAAACCGAGTACTAAAATTTCTTGTCAACACCTTCTTTGTTACTTTAAACTAATTGTTTTAAAGCAACTTCAAAAGCTGTTTTACTAATGTTCTTTTTGCTGCTGTTATTATCAAAAGTATTCTGAATCGCATTTTTAATAGTCATGGATGTATCATTAAAAATTGCCTCATCTGTCATTTGCACCCTGCGTTCCATAAAATAGGCAAAGACCCTGGCCATCCCGCAATTGGAGATAAAATCGGGAATTACACTTACACGCTCATCTGCATATTCCATAATGGGACCAAAGAATATCTCTTTATCGGCAAAAGGAACATTTGCTCCACAGGAAATTACTTCCAGTCGGGAATTGATCATATTACTAATCTGGTCTTTAGTAATTAGTCTTGAAGCGGCACAAGGCGCAAAAATTTCAGCTTCCAGATTCCAGATTCTTTCATTCATTTCTTCAAAAGGAATAAGCTCAGGATGGCTTAACACATTTCCTTCTTTTAAAAGGAACAACTCCTTAATTTTTTCAAAACTAAACCCATCTTCGTTTATAAGCCCACCAACCCGGTCTATAATTCCTACAATTTTTACACCCATTTGCGAAAGGTAATAAGCAGCCGCAGAACCTACATTCCCAAATCCCTGGACGACTGCCTTTTTTTGGCAAATATCGCCCCCGTATATTTTGTAGTAATGATTTACAGCTTCAGCAACCCCAAAACCTGTAATCATATCTGCAACCGTATATTTCCTGCTAACATCTGGTGAAAAAGTGGTGTTTTCCAGAACTTTTATCACACCTTGCCGCAATTGGCCAATCCTGTTGATCTTATCTGCTTCCGAAGGTCGAAAATGGCCATTAAAGACACCCTCCTGTGGGTGCCAAACTCCGCAATCTTCGGTAATAGGAATTACTTCATGTATTTCGTCTACATTTAAATCTCCTCCCGTGCCATAGTAGCTCTTTAAAAGCGGGGAAACGACCTTGTACCAGCGTTCCAAAACGCCTTTTTTGCGGGGATCTTTGGGATCAAAGTTTATTCCCGATTTAGCACCGCCAATAGCAGGTCCCGAAACCGTAAATTTCACCTCCATGGTCTTTGCAAGGGATAAAACCTCGTTAAGATCCAGTCCGCTGCGCATTCTTGTTCCACCACCCGCAGCACCACCCCGCAAAGAATTAATCACCACCCAGCCTTCAGCATCTGTTTCAGAATCTTTCCAATTAAAGACAATTTCAGGCTCTTTGCTTTCATATTTTTTAAGTAACTCTTTCATTGCGGGATTTTTTTTCATTACGAATGTACTTTATTAAAATGACACCTATTTGTTATCGCTATACATTAAAAATTTTTCCGGAAGAATGATCTCTTTTTGCTCCGGTGACAGATTTTAATACGTTATTTTCTCCTCTTAAACGCAGTGCACCCAAAAAGGCAAATATCAATGCCTCTTTATAGTTAATAAGCTCTTCGGAAGGGATAACAAGTCTGGCCTTCGATATTTTTTTTAATTCTGTAATTAGAAAAACATTAAAAGCCCCTCCTCCCGTAACCAAAACTTTAGCTCCTTCAGAATTTTTAATAACTTCGGAAATCTGAAAAGCTACATGTTTGTTATAAGTATGAAGTAATGACGGAATATCATCTTCATATTGCTTTAAAACCGGAAGTATTTCTGAATTTACCCACTCTATCCCAAGAGATTTTGGTGCTTTTTCAGAATAGAATTTATTCCTGTTCAATTCCTCAAAAAGTTCCGGAATAAAATTACCGGAAGCCGCTGTTTTCCCTCCTTCGTCAAATTCCTTCCCCAGTTTATTGGCATAAAAATTAAGAACCGTATTTACCGCACAAATATCAAAGGCGATTCTCTGATTGTTCACTTCCGTAGAAATATTGGCAAAACCGCCAAGATTAAGGCAAAAATCATATTCAGAAAAAAGCAATTGATCGCCAATAGGAACGAGAGGTGCGCCCTGGCCACCCAGCTCTACATCCTGCACCCTAAAATCGCAAACAACGGTGTGCCCCGTGGCCGCCGCTAACTGCCGATAATTGCCAATTTGAAGGGTATACCCGTTTTGGGGCTCATGCTTTATAGTATGCCCGTGACTGCAAATGGCGTCGAGGTCTTCAACATCATTCTTTTCAATAAATTGATTTAGAACTTCTGCAAGATAAGTAGTGTATTCCCCATTTAATTTCTGAAGATCTGCTTCAGAAAAATGAATAGCTTCACTTAATTTTTCCTTCCAGGAATGGTTGTACGGAATAGTTTCAGCTTTTAAGAGTTTATAGGAAACTTTTTTATTAAAACTGAGTTCTACAAACGCCACATCAATGCCATCTAAAGAAGTCCCAGACATAACGCCAAGCAATTTGTACTCTAACTTTTTCATATTCGTAAAAATACTCAATGTTAATAGAAAAATAGTATCAAAAAGTTATCTTTGAATACTAAAAATGATCTTTTCTTAAAAATATTATATATGGATTTCCAGTTAACAGAAGAACATATCATGATTCGTGACGCAGCGCGCGATTTCGCAAATACTGAATTACTACCCGGGGTTATTGAGAGGGACGAAAAGCAGGAATTCCCTAAAGAACAGGTGAAGAAAATGGGAGAACTCGGCTTTTTGGGAATGATGGCTTCGCCGGAATATGGCGGTGGCGGAATGGATACCATAGCCTATGTTCTTGCCATGGAAGAGATTTCCAAAATAGACGCGTCTGCTTCTGTTGTGATGTCGGTAAACAATTCTTTGGTCTGCTGGGGACTTGACACGTTTGGATCTACAGGACAAAAAGAAAAATACCTTTCAAAGCTGACTACGGGGGAAGCGCTTGGCGCATTCTGTCTTTCAGAACCCGAAGCAGGTAGTGACGCCACCTCGCAAAAAACCACAGCTATTGATAAAGGCGATCACTACATTCTTAACGGAACGAAAAACTGGATCACCAACGGCAATTCTGCCGATTATTATATCGTGATCGCCCAAACAGACCGTGAAAAGAAACACAAGGGGATTAATGCCTTTATTGTTGAAAAAGGATCTGAAGGTTTTGAAATAGGTCCGAAGGAAAATAAACTGGGGATTAGAGGAAGTGATACCCATTCCCTTAATTTTAATGACGTAAAAGTCCCTAAAGAGAACAGGATTGGAGAAGACGGCTTCGGTTTTAAATTTGCCATGAAGACACTTTCTGGCGGTAGAATTGGCATTGCATCTCAGGCCCTTGGTATTGCTTCGGGAGCCTATGAACTGGCAAAAAAATACTCTAAGCAAAGAAAAGCTTTTGGAACCGAAATTTGCAATCACCAGGCTATCGCTTTTAAAATTGCAGACATGCACACCAACATAGAAGCTGCCCGGCACCTGGTAATGAAAGCTGCATGGGATAAAGATAACGGTAATAATTACGACTTATCAGGAGCTATGGCCAAACTCTTTGCTTCCAAGACAGCAATGGACGTGACTGTAGAAGCCGTTCAGGTTCATGGGGGAAATGGCTATGTAAAAGAATACCATGTAGAACGGTTAATGCGAGATGCAAAGATCACTCAGATATACGAGGGTACTTCAGAAATTCAAAAAATTGTAATTTCACGGAGTGTCCTTCGGGATTAGAACAATCCAGGTAAGAACAAAATTCCCGCTTTGAGAGCTTTTTCTTCGTGATCTGCGGTTCTTTTTTCTACAACCAAAGTCAGGTGCTAAATTTGCCAATTATCGGCCTTCAGCATTTGAATTTCTGAATACGATTTAAGTAACAGCAAAGAACGCAAAGGTTTTGCAAAGGGCGCGAAGTTGTTTTCTTTGCGTGCTCTGCGGTTCTTTTTTCTTCAGCAAAAGTTAGGTGTTAGATTTGCCAATTATCGGCTTTCATTATTTGTTGTAATCTTTTCACAGGCGGGAATTTTCGTTTCTTACGTCTTATTTTTAGGGCAATACAACTTCTGGAGAAACAACCAATTTACTCCATAAGCTTATTCACTTTTTGCGAATTACTTATGAAAAATTTAAGAATCCAATAACACCACCCTTTTTTAAATATCAAATTATCATTTAAACGTATTTTAATTCCAAATAATCAATTTCTTATTTTGTTTTAGTCACTTCCCTTTATTTTCTTTACTAATTTAGATATTTTTGTGGTATTAATTTAAGGAAGGACGGATATGACACCAAAAAAACAGGGACTCTACTCCCCAGAGTTTGAGCGCGATAATTGCGGAGCAGGATTTATATGTAATTTAAAGGGGAAGCGCACAAATGATATTATACACAAAGCCCTTGATATACTTATTAGGCTGGAACATCGTGGTGCGGTAAGCGCAGATGGAAAAACCGGGGACGGGGCAGGTATACTAATTGAAATACCACACGATTTTTTTAAGAAAGTTTGCGACTTTAAATTACCGGAATTTAAATCCTATGCTGTAGGAATGACCTTCCTGCCAAAATCTGCAAATCAACAGAAAATTTGTAAAGAAATATTTGAAAAGGAAATAACCCGCCAGGGTTTAAGTATTCTTGGCTGGAGAAAAGTTCCCGTAGACCGCAGTTGTCTTGGTAGCATTGCCACTTTATCTGAACCTGTTGTAGAACAGATTTTTATAGGCAAAGGAGAAGAAATTTCTCCGGAAATTTTTAATGCAAAACTTTTTGCTGCAAGAAAAATTGCAGAACACAAAATATACAAATCCGGACTGGCGGAAGCAGAATATTTTTATTTATCCAGTATGTCAACCAATACTATTATTTACAAGGGGCTTTTAATGCCTCAGGATATTAATACGTATTATACAGATCTAAATGATCCAGATTTGGTGACCAAGCTTGCTTTGGTACACCAGCGTTTCTCCACCAATACCTTCCCTACATGGGATTTGGCACAGCCTTTCAGGTATATGTGTCACAACGGTGAGATCAACACCTTGCGTGGTAACGTGAGCCGTATGAAAGCCCGGGAAGAGCTTTTTGAAAGTGAGATCTTTGGTGAAGATTTAAAAGAAATCACACCAATTGTTCTGGATGGAAAATCAGATTCCGCTTCTATGGACATGGCTTTGGAATTGCTGCTTCAAACTGGTAGATCACTTCCAGAAGCTATTATGATGATGGTTCCTGAAGCATGGGAAAAGAACCCTTCTATGTCTGAAAATAAAAAGGCATTCTACGAGTATAATGCCTGTATCATGGAGCCATGGGATGGCCCGGCTTCCATTCCGTTTACAGATGGAAATTATATTGGTGCTTTATTAGACCGGAATGGTTTACGCCCCTCACGATATACGCTTACCAAAGATGGTTACGTCGTTATGTCTTCTGAAACAGGGGTTATAGATATTAAACCGGAAAATGTTGAGCTTCACGGTCGTTTGGAGCCGGGAAGAATGTTCCTCGTGGATATGAACGAAGGAAGAATTATGGGAGACGAGGAAGTAAAAAGTAACATTGTTTCTAAGCTGCCATACAAAAAGTGGCTGGACGAAAACCTGTTGCCGTTAGCAGAAGTTCCTTATACAGGTAATAAAACTCCTGTGGAAAAAGAAGATTTTATAAAAAGACAAAAGCTTTTTGGATATACATTGGAGGACATTAGTACTATTATTACTCCAATGGCCACCGCCGGCAAAGAAGCCATTGGCTCTATGGGGGCAGATCTTCCGCTGGCCGTGCTTTCTGAAAAACCGCAGTTACTTTTCAACTACTTTAAACAGTTATTTGCCCAGGTTACCAATCCACCACTGGACGGAATCAGGGAAGAAATTGTTACCGACATTAGCCTTGCTATAGGTGCAGACCGCAATATTTTTGACATTATTCCGGAAAATTGTAAGAAACTAAGAATTCAAAATCCGGTAATATCCAACGAAGATCTCGACAAGATCAAGTACATCGAGCATCCTGATTTCAACACAGCTTCAATATCTATTCTATACGAAGTAGAAAAAGGAATGAATGGCCTTGAAAAGAGACTGGAAGAAATTATCGAGGAAATAAAACTTGCTGTAGATAAGGGCTGCAATGCTATTATACTTTCAGACAGGAATGTTTCTCCGGAAATGGCGCCTATCCCGTCACTTCTTGCATGTTCTTTTGTTCATCACAGTTTAAAAAAGTATAAACGAAGATCATCATTCGGGATTATTATAGAATCTGCAGAGCCTCGTGAGCCACATCATTTCGCGCTACTCTTCGGCTATGGTGCAAGTGCCATTAACCCATACATGGTCAATGAAATTATCTATAACCTTTCAGAATCCAGAACAATTTCTGTTGAAGATCCTGAAGTAGCTGTACAAAACTTCAATAAAGCTATTGGAAAAGGTATTATAAAGATCATGAATAAGATTGGAGTTTCTACGCTGCATTCTTACCGTGGTTCACAGATATTCGAAATCCTGGGTCTCAATGAAAAATTTGTAAATAAGTATTTCACCAATACCCCAACAAGGATTGAAGGAATTGGTCTTTATGAAGTTGAGAAGGAAATTCAGAAGAGATTTGATGCCGCTTTCAACCCTCCGAATACAGACGTAGGTTTAAATCTTGAAATAGGAGGAGATTATCGCTGGAGAAGAAATGGAGAACGACATATGTTTAATCCATTCAGTGTAGCAAAACTTCAGCAGGCCGTAAAACAAAATAATCCTAAAAGTTATGAAGAGTATGCCACTTCTATAAATGAACAGGCAGAAAACCTTATGACCTTAAGGGGAATGTTCAAATTTAGAGAACTCAATCCTATTTCTATAGAAGAAGTAGAGCCGTGGACAGAGATTGTAAAGCGGTTTAAAACCGGTGCAATGTCTTTTGGTTCTATCAGCAAAGAAGCACATGAGAACCTGGCGATCGCCATGAACCGGATGAAAGGAAAAAGTAATTCTGGTGAAGGTGGTGAAAATCCGGACAGATTTAATAAAGACCTTGATGGAAACTGGAGAAACAGTGCGATTAAGCAGGTTGCTTCCGGACGCTTTGGGGTATCCATTAATTATCTTAGCAGTGCTCAGGAAATTCAGATCAAAATGGCACAGGGTGCTAAACCCGGAGAAGGTGGGCAACTGCCGGGACCAAAAGTTAATCCCGATATTGCCAAAACGAGAAATTCCACTCCTTATGTGGGGCTAATTTCGCCTCCACCTCACCACGACATTTATTCTATTGAAGATTTAGCGCAGCTCATTTTTGATCTGAAAAATGCTAACCGTGAAGCAAGAATAAATGTAAAACTAGTTTCTAAAGTAGGAGTTGGTACAATTGCAGCCGGGGTTGCTAAAGCCAAGGCAGATGTGGTCCTTATCTCCGGGTATGATGGAGGAACAGGAGCTTCCCCTTTAACTTCCCTACGCCACGCCGGACTTCCGTGGGAATTGGGGATTGCCGAAGCGCAACAAACATTATTGCTCAATAACTTGAGAAACCGGATTACCGTAGAGTGCGACGGACAGTTAAAAACCGGAAGGGATGTTGCGATTGCATGTCTCCTTGGTGCAGAAGAGTTTGGTTTTGCCACAGCTCCGCTTGTAGCTTCCGGATGTATTATGATGCGAGCCTGTCACTTAAATACCTGTCCTGTAGGTATTGCTACCCAGGATCCCGAATTAAGGAAGAATTTCAAAGGAACGCCTGAACATGTGATCAATTTTATGTATTTCGTTGCCCAGGAATTACGCCAGATTATGGCAGACCTTGGTTTCAGATCTATAAACGAAATGGTAGGGCAAAGTCAGAAGCTGGACATGAACACGGCGATCGAGCATTATAAAGCGCAGGGTATAGATCTCTCAAAAATTCTCTATAAGCCGAAAATTGATGAAGATATGCCGCTGTATTGCACGCAAAAGCAGGATCATAATTTGGAAAATGTGCTTGACTTTAAGATCCTGAGCAAAGCGCACCCGGCCATTTACCGAAAAGAAAAAATGAGCCTGGATTTCCCTATTAGTAACATTAACAGGACTACGGGAGCAATTTTAAGTAACGAAATTTCCAAGATCCACGGAGAGAATGGATTGCCGTTAAACACCCTCACACTTAACTTTACGGGATCTGCAGGACAAAGTTTTGGAGCATTTGCCACAAGAGGATTAACCCTCAATGTTATAGGAAACACCAATGACTACTTCGGAAAAGGGCTTTCAGGAGCTAATTTATCGGTTAGAAAACCGCAGGAAGCTACATTTAAATCCAATGAGAACGTGATAATTGGTAACGTTGCGCTTTACGGAGCAACAGGCGGGGAAGCTTATGTGAATGGTATAGGTGGTGAACGTTTTTGTGTAAGGAACTCCGGCGCTAAAGCTGTAGTTGAAGGTATTGGAGATCATGGTTGCGAGTACATGACAGGTGGTATAGCCGTTATCCTCGGTAGTATAGGTAGAAATTTTGCCGCAGGTATGAGCGGTGGGATCGCATATCTTTATAATCCAGATAATGTTCAGGATCCAAACAACTTCAATATGGAAATGGTTAATTTAGAGGAACCTTCTGAAGAAAACCAACAGGAATTATTGCAGCTAATTGAAAACCATTACCGATATACAGAAAGTGATATTGCTAAAGAAATTCTCGACAATTGGGAAGACAATCGAAAGAAATTTATAAAAGTAATGCCGGAAGAATATAAAAGAGCATTACAGAAAATTGAAGAAGAGAAAATGAAGAAGAAAGAAACAGAACTTAAAACAGCTTAAGAAATGG
>NZ_JAVRHP010000094.1:0-12545 GCF_031846505.1 Autumnicola edwardsiae | reverse complement strand
TGCGATTATCAACTGACAAATCTATACCTCCCAGAGCCCCGTCTACACCTGAAATAACGGAATTTTGAAATTCACCATCAGGAGATATTGTATAAATCGAGCCATTGTATCCATTTGGATCATTTATTAACAATGCTATTGTACTGTCATCCTCACTAACGTCTACGGCTGTAATGAATTTGCCATTAGGAGTATTGTAAATCTTTTGCGTGCCTCCCCCTGTGACATTTACCCGGTAAAGATCTCCAAAGTTTGGATACACCAGTGTAGTTCCATCATTAGCCCAGGAAAAATCTACTTTTTCAAGATCATATCCATTAACGGGAATACTGGAGGTGACCTGAAATTGATTAGTACCGTCAGCATTCATGGTAAAAAGCTGAGTACGCCCACCAACCGACCTTAGAAAGGCAATTTTATTGGTGGTACTACTTCTTCTTGGCCTGAAACTATTCACATTAGAAGATGTGAGTTGAATTTCGTTACCTTCTCCATTAGAAGAAAAAATAACATTGTTGTTTTGCATCTGCTTCACATATAAATACCTCCCACCAGAAAGTTCTGAAGTCTGGAAAGCATAGACAGGACTTAGAACAGGATTATTCACACTATCTGAAACTTTCACCTGCCAAAAATATTTATAGCCATAATTCAGATCACTGACCGTATACGTTGTATCGGTAATATTGGAAAAAGTCCTTATATCATTATTGGCGCTGTTTCTCAATTCCAGCTCATAAACAAGCGCATCGCCGTCAGGATCCCCCGAACTCCAGGTAAATTGTACCGGTATAGCTACATCTGTAGCATTATCTTCCGGAAAAGATGGCCGCGGCACTTCGGGGAGGCGATTATTTACAGATTCGGGTTGAAGTTCAAAAATAACACTTACTTCAGTATTAGTACGAACTGTTGCTCCTTCAAATTGTGTAAGTAATCCTTCCTTTCTTGCCTCGATCGAATAATCCCCCTCTGAGATATCTTCTAGAAGAAAATTTCCGCTTTCATCGGTAAACACTGTGGACGACGCCGGGTTAGTTGATATCCTTACATTTTGGATAGGTTCGTTACTACCCTCTTCTACTACCGTTCCCACAATAGAACCGGTTCCCAAAGCATCTATGGTATCTTCGCTGCAGGCACTAAATAGCAGTACCGTAAATATCGCCAATATATAGTTTGAATTTTTCATAGGTTAAGTATTAATTGTTCTGTGGCTGACTTGAATTTCCAAGATAAAAATTTACTCCAATTCCAAAATTAAAGAACTGGTCATTTCTTTTTCCATTTATTATATAATCTACTTCATCATCAAAGGCCAGGTTGTGCTGAGCAAAAATTTTGAGCCCCAGCTTATCGTTCAGTAAATATTCAGCACCTATCCCATATTGAAACTTAAGGTGGAGGTTATCCGGGTCTTCAGGTGTTTCCTCCAATCCCATTATGACTCCGGGACCACCAAAGAGATAAGGAGAAATTTTGTCGTTTGGTAACAGAAGAAACCCGCCGTTAAGATCGAGAGCTACTAATTTTCTCGAGAACGCGTTCTCGTTCTTTAATTCAAAACCACTTGCGCCAATACTTATGAACAGCGATTTTGATATTCCGGTTGTATAGTCAATATTGACATGAGCACCTGCTTCTTCTCCAGAGTAATCCCCCCGCATAAGAGTGGCTCCCAAACCTACCCCAAAGGAATTTTTATATTTTCTTTGTATAAATTTTCTGTTGTAAAGACCTGTAAGGTCTGCCTCGTTTTTCTCTGCTTCATAATCTGAAATTAACTGAGCCGATATTTCTTCTCCATCTTGCGTACTCCAAAGATCATCTTTTAAGCCTTCTATAATAAGCCCCTCTACCGCCTTTTCTATAGCTTCTTTTACTGCAAGCTGTACAGGTTCGTTTCTGGTAAATCCGGTTTCCACCTCAAGTAAGCGTTGAAAGCTAACATATTTATACAAGCTAACATCCAAAGCCTGAGAAAGAATGGTTTTGGAGATATAGATATTTTTAAGAATCTTTCCACTGGAAGTAGAAATTGCCCTTAGGTAAATAGTGATCCTGTCCTGCCGGTACTGAGTACTGCCACCCACACCAAAATAACGTGCTCCCATACCACCGGTTATAATATTGGTGTCATAAGAAACTATACCTCCCTCCAGCAGAATTCCCGCGTAAAGAAGAGGCGGAACTTGTGGTTGATTTGTACCACTACCCTGATACTCTTGCCTTGTCGACCTTATTATATTCCGTTCGTTTAACAGATTTCCAATATTTTCACGTTCTATAGGTGTAAACCACCTCGAATCTTCCAGTGCTTTTATTAATATAGAAGTAGCGCCCTGTGTAACGGCAGTACTGAAAGTACTACCTACCTCTGAAGGTTTATATTGACCTGTAAGATCCCTGAAATTATAAACACCTACTACTACAGGATCTTCGGGTAATGGCATTGTTCTTAATCTCTCGGTTACTTTAGAGGTTTCGCCAATCCTGGCTTCTGTAATATCAACCGGTTGATTGAAATAGGTTCCACAGGATAAGGTGATTGTTGCGAGAATAACTGCACCAATAGTTTTAAAGAAGTTCATAAAAAAGTAGGTTAATTTTAATTTGGGATTACTATTTGGGTCTGCTCCCCTGTATTGGTATCTAAAATATTAATTACAAGCCCTTCGTTGGAAGGGTAAATGTCTACAGCAAGACTTCCAAAAGAATAAGTTCCCGGAGTCAAACCATCCTCTCCAAACTGGCGTGTAAAAGCGCTTCTGGAAACCTGGCCGAGAAGTTGAGAGTTTAGACTTTGGGTAAATCTCTCTAATTCGGTTTGCCGTGCATTACTTGCGGAAGCACCTGGGCCTGTAAAAGAATTCTGAGCCTGAGCTGAAGCAAGTAACCATTGTGAATTATAAGGATTCCCACCAAAAGCAGGATTTTTAGGAGTATAAACCAACTGTTGGGATTGCATGGAAAAACCAGCCATAAATAATAAGAAAGTGAGTAATAAATTCTTCATAGGTTCATTGTTTTGGGTTAGTAGCGGGTCAGGCTTTCATTCCTGTTCTTTAAATATTCAAAGTAACGGTTTACCTGTTTTAAAGCTTGGTCTGCCTGATCTTTTAAATAATCTAATTTGGGCCGGGCGTAAAACTGGTAAACAAGTTTATCCTCAATTTTTACCATAATCCTGGTGGTCCTGCCAAAGCTGATCATTTCATCAACCTCAATAATTTTATTTCCTTTGTTTGGACTAAGACTATATTTTTGATAGAAAAAATCATAAAAATCCTTTCCGGGTTTAGTTTTGGTGTTTTCAGTAACCATACCTGTAAGTTCAATACCTTCGTTCGGCTTTTGATAAGACATCTTTTTTTCAGCCTCTTCCTCTTCTGAAGAACCGTATACTTTTCTATCTGTTCCCAGGAGTTTATCATCCTCATCATAAATGAGTAGAAGAATTATAGTACTTCCCTCAGGATCAACAGAAACGGAAGTCTGAGAAAGGTTCTTTGTTTCAAACGGCTCTAAAGTAAAACGACCAGACTGGGAGTTTTTGGAGGAATTCTTACTGTTGCCGCTAGAAGTTATTACAGAGAGCTCGTATTTCAGACTGTAATTTCCTTCCGTTTTATTTGCTGCTGTCCCAACAATCTCTAGGATATCATCTTTTGTATCACTGGTATTAATTACAGCTTCCACTTCTGAATTAAAGTTTTGAGCAGAAATAAATTTCGAGGTTAAAATAATTATAAGATATATAACCAGTTTACATTTCCCTGTGGCAAAATATGATGACATCATTGATAACTCTTTATAATGAACGCTTTTGAATCTCCTGTGAGATTAAATTTCAGCTTATTTGTAATGGAATTAGTTCCATATTTATAAAATTGATTTTCATTTCCATTTTGCTCAAGGTTTAATTCTATAATAGGTTCAAGAGGTGCGTAGGTGTGATCATGGAGATAATTATTGTTGCCAGTTTGAAATACATTATAGCGTACTTTTTCGGTTTCCAGTTGCAAGTCAATATTATTGCCACCCCCCTCTTGCTTCATATTAACTATAGCATCTGGAGAGGAAATATTACTTTTTACATTATTGCCACTCCCTACCTGTACGATAAAAACATGGCTGCTAGTGGAAGCTCTCGTCATCTTTTCTTTACCAAACTCCCAGTTTTGTAATGCAAGGGTAATAAATTGTTTGTCCTTATCTATATTTCCTAATTCTGATGTGGTCACTTGCTCCTGAGAGTAACACCATATTCCAAAAAGTAAAAGAAAAAGAAAAAATTTATTTTTAAAACTCATGGCTGTAACTTATTAAAAAGAGGGCAGGTGATGCTTTAAAACATTACCCACCCTACTAAATTACTTAAAATCTTAATTATTTTAACATAGAATCCAATTAGTTTTGAATCACATTTGAAATGTTTCCATTTCCAAACTGGTCAACATCGGAGTTATGACCATAACCATTTTGGTAAGTGGTACTTGAGTTATTGTTACCTAACTGATATACATCGGAAGTTTGAGCGGATCCTTTTTGGATATCATCTGCAAAGTTATTATTTCCGTCCTGAAATTGATTAACTAAGTGCCCACTACCTTCTTGTCGTACTACTGCATCGTTGTCATTTCCAAGCTGTGTTTGATATGATTCATTATAGTAACTACCTAAGCCAAGGCTACCTTGAGCATACTGTCCAGCCTGGACAACACTAGCATCGTTACCCATACCATCTTGATCAATTTCAGCATAATTTTCAGTACCTCCGGCAGGATTAATATTAGCCTGCTCTACATTTGCTATGTTACTAGTTCCAATTTGATGAACATCTGCAAAATTTAAAGTGTTATCCTGTACAACTGCTGATTCATTCAAATCTCCCTGCTGCAAGACTTTAGCCTCATTATTAGGTTCTATGTCGCCCGCATCTCCAGATTGATCTACATCTGAGATATTGCCGCTACCTTCCTGATCTACGTCAGTCCAGTTAGAAGAACCTATTTGGTAGACATCGCTATCATTACCGTCCCCACTATTCTGATCAACTTCTGCAATATTGTCATCATCCAATTGCTCCACCAGAGACATATGGCCATCACCAACTTGAGTCACCGTGGCTTTGTTGTTCTCATTCTCTCCGTCTCTACCGTCAAATTGCTCCACAGTAGATGTGCTGGAACCAACCTGAGTAATGATTGCAACGTTGGAATACCCTAGATCACCAACAACTCCTTGAGTAACAGTTGAAGTGTTTGCGCCTGCCGATTGATTGACAGAAGCATCGTTATCGTTACCTTCTTGCCCCACTGTACTGGTGCTTTGAGCAAATCCAATTGCTCCAAACATTAGCGCTGCTGCGCTTAAAACTACTTTTCTCATAATTTGAAATATTTAATGGTTATTAATTGATTACAATTTCAAAAATGGGGTGGGGTAATTTTAAACGAACAGAAATTAGGGTTTCTGATCTGTCATCCTTTAGGGTAAGGATGGTGAGAAAGAAGTAGTGGGGTTTCTTAATCACATAGCTAAACTAAGAAAAAGCTTCCTTGTTAAAAATTGTTTTCGACGTAAAACAAAATTAATTGTTAAAATACTATGGGTTATTTGTAAATCATTAGTAAAATATGATGATTTAGCAGGATGAGGCAGAAAAAATAATTATAATTAGAAAGAACTTTCTCACAACTGTTAATATTTTAGCTTGCTTACTTTATATGAAAAGCCGGTTTTCAGAAGAAAGAGGTAAAGAAACAATAGTGTCAGAGACAATATTCAACTCCAACAGACAAATGAACAATGCACCACAGTATAAAAAAACTAAGACGCTGCGTCCCTAGGAACCTATTTGTTCCTGGGAGGTGTGTTCGAGATAGAAAATTCATTATGCAGGCTGAGCCCAATCAAAAAAGCCACGGAGCGTACTACTCCGTGGCTTTAACAAAATATGTGCTAAGGATTATCTGGTAAACAACAGCTCCCTGTACTTAGTTAGGGGCCATAATTCATCATCCACCAATAATTCCAGTTTATCACAATGATATCTAATTTCATCAAAGTAAGGCCGCACGTCATCACAATAAGAAAATGCTTTTTCCTCGGCATCTTCCAACTTGTTAGCAACTTTACGCGCTTCTATCATTTCTCCTACTTTGCTGTTAATGGCTGCAATATGTTTAGAAATACTTTCTATAATGTCCAGTTGCTCACTGGCATGTTGCTTATAATGTTCAGCATAAATTTCTTTAATACCACGTACGTTCTTGATAAGAATATTCTGGTAACGGATTGCTGTTGGAATTATATGGTTTCTTGCAATATCACCCAAAATTCTTCCCTCAATCTGGATACGCATTGCATATTCTTCCAGTTCGATCTCGTGACGGGCTTCTATTTCTACCCTGTTCATCACATTAAGATCTTCATAAAGCTTAATGGTCTTTTCTGAAACCTGAACCTTAAGAGCCTGCGGAGTCTTTTTGTTATTGCTCAAACCTCTCTTTTCCGCCTCTTTCTCCCAGGCTTCACCGTAGCCGTCTCCTTCAAAACGGATTTTCTTAGACTGCTTGATATATTCTCTAAGAACATTAAAGATGGCGTCATCTTTCTTCATTTTGTCCTTCTTGATAAGCTTGTCCACTTCGGTTTTAAAGTCTATCAACTGCTTCGCCATAATACTGTTTAATACAGTCATTGGGCTTGCACAGTTAGCCAAAGACCCTACTGCTCTAAATTCAAATTTGTTACCAGTAAAGGCAAACGGAGAAGTTCTGTTTCTATCTGTATTGTCAAGCAGGATTTCAGGAATCTTACCTACAACGTTCAGTTTAAGCTCTGTTTTTTCCTGAGGGGACAATTTCCCATCGGTTACCTTCTCAAGCTCATCCAGTACCGCAGTAAGCTGAGATCCAATAAATGCAGAAATAATTGCAGGAGGGGCTTCGTTAGCACCCAGTCTGTGGTCATTCGATGCACTTGCAATTGCCGCTCTCAATAGTTCTTCGTTATCATGTACCGCCTTGATGGTGTTGATAAAGAAAGTAAGGAATTGAAGGTTCTTCATTGGAGTACTTCCCGGCGCCAAAAGATTTGTTCCGGTATCTGTACCCAAAGACCAATTATTGTGTTTACCACTTCCATTAATTCCTGCAAAAGGTTTTTCGTGCATTACAACTTTAAAGTTGTGACGCTCACCAACTTTGCCCATAACATCCATTATAAGGGAGTTATGATCTACCGCCAGGTTTGCTTCTTCAAAAATAGGAGCAAGCTCAAACTGGTTGGGAGCCACCTCGTTGTGACGTGTCTTCACCGGGATTCCCAGTTTCATGCACTCAATTTCCAGATCCATCATAAAAGATAAGATCCTGGAAGGAATGGAACCAAAATAATGATCATCCAACTGCTGTCCTTTAGCTGGAGCATGTCCCAGTAAGGTACGTCCTGCCAGTTGCAGGTCAGGCCTTGTAGAAGCCAAAGCAGAATCGATAAGGAAATATTCCTGTTCCCATCCAAGGGTTGCGTTTACTTTAGTTACGTTCTTATCAAAATATTTTGCTACTGAAGTTGCTGCGTTATCCACAGCTTGTAGCGCCCTTAATAAAGGTGTTTTATAATCTAAAGCTTCTCCAGTGTAGGAAACAAATACTGTAGGAATACACAATGTGGTACCCCAAATAAAAGCAGGAGATGTTGGATCCCATGCGGTATATCCCCTTGCTTCAAACGTATTTCTAATACCACCGTTTGGAAAACTTGAAGCATCAGGCTCTTGCTGCACCAAAGCTCCTCCACCAAATTTTTCTATTGCAGATCCATCTCCGGTAGTTTCAAAGAAAGCATCATGTTTTTCGGCAGTAGATCCTGTTAAAGGCTGAAACCAGTGTGTGTAGTGCGTAGCACCTTTACCAATTGCCCACTCTTTCATTCCGGAAGCAATATGATCTGCTACAGAACGATCTATTTTAGAACCGTTCTTTATAGCATCAGTCACGCTTTTGTGAGCTTCTTTGGTAAGAAACTGTTTCATGACGGTCAAATTGAAGACATTGCTTCCAAAAAGGGCTGACCTCCTGTTAGGTTCTTCAATTTTAACCGCTTTGCGGTTAAATGTTTGCTTTAAAGCTTCAAATCTTAAGGTTGACATATTATTTTGTTTGAAATTTCTAAATTCGATCGCCAAATTTATTAATTTTTATTCAAACCCCCCTTAATATCTGGATTCATTTGTGAAAAATTAAGTATTCCTCATCATAACCCCTAAAAATTAACCTAAAAATGCAATACTCACAAAAATCGTGTAACTTACAAACAATATAATACCTTTATATCTTCCCAGTTGAAACTTTTTTGGTAAAAAAGCTAACGGAATAAGCACAAAAGCAACTCCTATCATCCAGAAAATGTCATTGTTAAGAATTGCTTCAGATTTTAAATATATGGGCTGAATTAAAGCGGTAAGCCCTAATACCGAAGCTATATTAAAGATATTTGAACCTATTAAGTTACCCAGGGAAAGTGCTTTTTCCTTCCGAAGGGCAGCTATGACCGAAGCGGCCAGCTCCGGAATACTGGTCCCTACAGATATCATGGTGACAGAGATCACCCTTTCACTTATCCCCATTGTTGTCGCCAGATCCACCGCGCCTTCCACCAATAACTCTGAACCTCCCCAAAGCGACACACCGCCAATAATCAACCACAAGATCATTTTAAAGTTAGAAACGGCTTTTAAAGACTCGTCTACTTCTTCTATTGCCACATCAACGGTTTTTCGGGAACGGGCTATAAGCGCTATCAGGTAAATTACCAGTGCAATTAGCAAACACAAACCCTCTAGCCTGGAAATATATTCACCGCTTTTCAGGAAAAAATAGAGTGCAATTGAAAATATCATCATTACAGGCCAATTGAAACTATAAAAATCACGGTCTATTGCCAGCGGAGCTATAATGGCCGTAATGCCAAGAACAAGACCGATATTTGCAATATTTGAGCCTATGACGTTACCCAGTGAAATATCTGAAAAACCATCGAGAGCAGCCTGCAGACTCACCAATAGCTCGGGAGCTGAAGTCGCAAAAGAAACCACGGTTAAACCAATCACCATTTTTGAAAGGTTCAGTTTAAAAGACAATGCCACCGAAGATCGTACAAGGAATTCACCTCCTACCACTAAAAGAACCAGGCCTAAAAAAATAAAAAGTACACTCATTCGCTTTTTTTTGCGAAGATAGCAGAATCTTTTCAGGTTTTAAGAAATGAGAGTATTGCATCCAGGCAAAGAGTTCCTTCGCCTGGAGGAGATTAATTCTAGTCCAGAAGACTATAGAGAACTACAAAAGAAAGTTCCTCTTTACAGTGTAATTGAAAAAAAATAAAAAGAATAACGAGTTTTATAGTTTAGCAACTATTTTTTTCGTTATATTTGAAAATCAAAATGGTCATCATAAATTAAGTTCATCTATGGAAAAGCTAACCAATAAAGAAGAAGAGATCATGAGGATCTTATGGAAACTCGAAAAAGCTTTCGTTAAAGAAATAATTCCGGAAATTAAAGATCAAAAGCTCCATTACAATACGGTTTCCACCATAGTAAGAAATCTTGAAGATAAAGGATTCGTTGCGCACAATGCCTTTGGGAATACCCATCAATATTTCCCTGTGCTTTCCAAAGAAGCTTATCGTAAGCAGTTTATGAACCTTGCCACGAAGAGATTTTTTGATGATTCCTATAAAAGCGTGGTTTCATTTTTTGCCAAAGAAGAGAAAATAAGCGCAGAAGAATTACGGGAAATACTTGAAATCATCGAGAAAAAAGAGAAGTAATGGAAGAGTTCCTAACATACATTTTAAAAAGCGCAGTACTGCTGGCTATTTTCTATTTATCTTACCAAATCCTGTTAAGAAAAGACACCTCCTTTCACCTTAACCGGAAATTTTTGATTGGCGGAATCTTTACTTCTTTTATACTTCCCGCCATTTACTTTACCAGAAAAATTGCTGTGGAAGCACCGGTAATTAAAACTCAATTCGCTTCGGAAATGCTCCAAAATGCAACACCTTTCGAGCAGGAAACCACGACAGACTGGTGGTATATTGGCGGAATCATTTACCTGGTCACAACAGGAATTATGTTGTCCCAGGTTGTGTTCAGGCTGCTTTCTATCCTGAAATTAATAAGCAGCCATAATTCTGAAGAAACTGAAGATTTCAGGCTTATCAAGATTAATCGAAATACCGGACCGTTTTCTTTTTTCAGGTACATTGTTTACAACCCCGAGACACATTCCAAAAAAGACCTGGAGCTTATTTTGCAACATGAAAAGGTACATGCCGTACAATTACATTCCGTAGATATTCTCGTTGCAAACTTCACCACAGCTATTCTCTGGTTTAATCCTTTTAGCTGGTGGTATAAAAAAATCGTGGCGCAGAACCTGGAATTTCTGGCAGACAAGGAGACGGTGGCCGTCGCGGGTTCCACCAAGGCTTACCAGCATGCCCTGGTAAAAGCTTCTATACCTGATTTGCAACCTTCTTTAACAAATAATTTTTATCAATCATTCATCAAAAAACGAATCGTTATGCTTAACAAAAATCAAAACAACAAGCCCAAATTGTGGAAAATCAGCCTTGTACTTCCGGTATTAATTTCCTTTATGTTTTTCTTTAATCTAAAAACCGAAGCCAGGTTTATTCCAAAGGAAAAGAACCTTTCAGAAATTAATACATCCGGAGATTCGCTAAATACTTCAAATATTTTCGATAAAATCGGGAAAGCCCCACTTTATATTATCAACGGAAAAGAATATGCCAGCCGCGATCTTTTTAACAAACATATCACCTTCAGCAGTAAGCTTAAAGTTCTAAATTCTGAAGATGCAGTTTCAAAATATGGTCAAAAAGCCAAAGACGGTGTAATTATTATTCCTGACGGAAGGATTATTGATGATTTTTCCGCAGAATTAAAGAAAATTGACAGGAATAAGGAAAATATTGATACGCAATTCCTTGCGATTAATCCCGATTACGAAAAACCTGCCTATATAAGCCTGAAAAAGAATCCCGGGAAAGAAATGGTAAAGCCGAACCCTTCTGAAGATAACAATAAAATTCAAATTGTGAATTTGAAGGAAGTAACTGAAGAAAACCAAAAAGAACCTTTGTACATCCTTAATGGTGTACCTTCAAAAAAGGCAATTATCGATACTATAAATCCCGAAAGGATTGAAAAAATAAATGTGCTAAAAGGGAAAAAGGCTACAGCACTTTATGGAACATCGGCTAAACACGGTGCAGTTCTTATCACTACAAAAATGCAACCTGAAGCAGGTGCAAAAGTCACCATCAAGTCCTTAAAATCTAATTCTGGAAAAGCAGAAGAAATCAGTGAAATTTCTGATGCTTTACATGAAAAGGAAAGGCTTATAATGGTTAACGGCGAGATAAAAGAAGACGATTTTAACCTGGATAGCATAGATCCCGAAACAATTGAGCGCATCGAAATTTTAAAAGGAGAAAGTGCAATTTCGGGCTATGGAGAAAGAGCTAAAGACGGTGCAGTAAATGTAATAATCAAAGGTTACGGAGAGCATTCTACTTCTAAAGCAAAAACTATTAGTATTAAGAAGCAGGACAACAGCAGCATTCGTGGGACAGGTGAGAAAAGTACAGGCAAGGCTGGCGACCAACAACAGGAAAAACCCCTAACTGTACTTAACGGAAAAGTAATGCCCGACACCTATAATTACAATGATCTTGAACCTTCTGAAATTGCATCGATAAACGTGCTGAAAGGAGCAGCTGCAATTACGAAATATGGAGATAAAGGAAAAAATGGGGTGATTGAGATTTTCGGAAAAGGATATATTGGGGAAACTGCATCTCCGGTAGAAAGTAACCTCTGGTACATTAATGCTAAATACAGCAACGAAGCCCTTAATAGCACAAAGGCTGCTTTAAAGGAAAAGAAAAATATTACAGTTAATTTCTCCGGAATCGAACGGAATAGCGATGGACTTATTACTGAAATTAAAATTACCGCAGAAACCGCCGACGGTAAGAAGGCGAGTGCCACTTTTAACCGCTCCCAGGGAATCCCAGATGTGGTTGTAGGCTTAAAACAAGATGGTTCTATTATTATTTCTTCAAATAAAAAGGATTGGCATCAGAATTCTTCTAAGTAAAAAAACCGAAGGATAGGGAATTCTGAAAAATTAAATCCGGTTTTAGACTAAGTTATTGGAGTAGAATTGTTTATTATTATAGAAGGAACTTTTCAAGATTTTGAACTATTCGCTATAGAAAATAAAAAAAAGTTAAGATCCCAACACTCCGTCTAATACACAGATTTTATCGAAACGTTTTTCGTCTGGCTTTTATCTGTGTGTGGCATGTTATTCAGTTGCTTCCTTTAAAATTTTTTCGCATTTCAATAAAACACCTTCATCGTTACAATCCAATATTAATTGTATAATTTCTAATTTCTTTTTATTCATTTCAGATACTGTCATTTGTTTTTCTTTTTCTCT
>NZ_JAVRHP010000093.1:0-12561 GCF_031846505.1 Autumnicola edwardsiae | reverse complement strand
TTTACAGCAAAACTGAAATTCCAAATGATTTAGGATTGCATAATTAAGGTTGTATCTTTGCTGTTAAAATCTAATTCTATGGCCACTAAAGTGCGTGTACGTTTTGCTCCCAGTCCAACAGGACCTCTACATATAGGCGGGGTGAGAACGGCTTTATTTAATTATTTATTTGCAAAAAAACATAAGGGTGACTTCCTGCTTCGCATTGAAGATACAGATCAAAACCGTTATGTTGAAGGTGCTGAAGATTATATTGTTGAAGCCTTAAACTGGTGCGGAATTCCGTTTGATGAAGGTCCCGGAAAAGAAGGTGATTTTGGTCCTTACCGCCAGAGTGAGCGCAAAGAAATCTATAAAGAATACGCTGAAAAGCTGATAGCATCGGGAAATGCATATTATGCTTTTGATACCGCTGAAGCTCTTGATGATCATAGAAAAGATCATGAAGCCAAAGGAAAAACTTTTATCTATAACTGGCATAACAGGGAAAAACTTTCAAATTCCATTTCCCTTTCAGAAAAAGAAGTTCAGGAAAAACTGGATGCAGAAGAACCTTATGTGGTACGTTTTAAATCTCCTGCAAATGAAACATTGCATATAAAAGACGAGATTCGCGGTGCAATGGAGATTGACACCAGCATTTTAGATGACAAAGTTTTGTACAAAAGTGATGGAATGCCTACTTATCACCTGGCAAATATTGTGGACGATCATTTAATGGAAATTACTCATGTTATTAGAGGTGAAGAATGGTTACCGTCCCTGGCTTTACACGTGATGTTATATCGTGCCTTTGGCTGGCAGGCTCCTATTTTTGCCCATTTGCCACTTATTTTAAAGCCACAGGGAAAAGGAAAATTAAGCAAACGTGACGGTGATAAAATGGGCTTCCCCGTATTTCCACTGGAATGGAAAGATCCTAAGTCTGGAGAAATTTCTTCTGGATATCGTGAAGAAGACTTTTTTCCCGAAGCTGTTACCAATATGCTTGCATTTTTAGGATGGAATCCGGGTACCGAAAGGGAATTCTTTAAAATTGATGAACTCGTAGAGGCTTTTGAGCTTTCCAGAGTGCATAAAGGAGGTGCAAAATTTGATCCTGAAAAGACAAAATGGTTTCAGCAGCATTATCTTCAGGAAGCAGATAATACCTTTCTAGCTTCAGAATTTCAGAAGTTAATAAAGGAAAAAGGTTTTTCCCCGGAAGAAGATTATGTGAAAAATGTTGTCGCCCTTATAAAAGAACGTGCTGTTTTTGTTGAAGATCTCTGGGAGCAGGGCCATTTCTTTTTTATGTCTCCTAGTTCCTATGATCCTAAAAACTCTAAAAAAGCCTGGAAAGAAGATACCAGTGCTTTAATGGAAGAGCTAATACCTGTTTTACAAAATACAGACAACTGGTCATCTGGAAATTTACAGGAGACTGTAAAGCAGTGGATTGGACAAAAAGAAGTCGGCTTTGGAAAAGTGATGCAGCCTTTACGTCTTGCCTTGGTAGGTGCAATGCAGGGACCGGACCTTTACATAATTGCAGAATTTATTGGAAAGGAAGAAACGATTAACAGAATTAAAAGTGCAATTTCTACACTGGATTAGATCTTTAGAGGAATATACCCGTGATACAATTCTACGGAAACTTATTTGAAACCCGGATTTTAAAAGAATCCGGGTTTTTTGTGCACATTCTTTCATCCTCATCATAAATCAATATTTCCTATATTTCCGCAATCAATAATTCTCAAACAATGGCAAGCTTCATTCTATTACCTCTACTCGGTTTAATTGTTCTGGTAATTCTTTTTTCCGGAATATTTACCGTAAAACAACAATCTGCGGCAATCCTGGAACGCTTCGGAAGATTTTTAAGCATCAGAAATTCCGGTCTGCACTTCAAAATCCCAATTATCGACCGTATTGCCGGAAGAATAAACCTGAAGGTGCAACAACTGGACGTACTCGTAGAAACTAAAACAAAAGACAATGTATTCGTTAAGCTGAAAATTTCGGTACAATTCCAGGTAGTAAAGTCAAACGTATATGACGCGTTTTACAAGCTCGAAAGTCCACACGACCAGATTACCGCCTATGTTTTTGATGTTGTGCGGGCAGAAGTGCCTAAAATGAAGCTGGACGATGTTTTTGAACGTAAAGACGATATTGCAGTAGCCGTAAACCGGGAATTAAATCAGGCCATGCAGGATTACGGATACGATATTATAAAAACGCTGGTGACAGATATAGATCCCGATGTACAGGTAAAAGCCGCAATGAACCGTATTAACGCCGCGGAAAGAGAAAAAGTAGCTGCGGAATTTGTTGCTGAAGCAGATAGGATAAAGATCGTGGCCAAAGCCCGTGCCGAAGCAGAGAGCAAGCGCCTCCAGGGACAGGGAATTGCAGACCAGCGTCGGGAAATTGCTCGCGGACTGGAAGAAAGCGTGGATGTACTGAACAACGTGGGAATAAACTCCCAGGAAGCCTCTGCCCTCATCGTGGTAACACAACACTACGATACGCTACAAGCCATTGGAGAAGAAACTAACAGTAACCTTATCTTATTACCCAATTCCCCACAGGCAGGTAGTGAAATGCTGAATAACATGGTTGCTTCCTTCACCGCATCCAACCAAATTGGTGAGGCTATGAAAGAAAAGAACAAGGAAAAATTTGAAAAAGCCAGGAGCAACAAAGAATTAGCCCGGGAAAAGGAAAGAGAGGATAACGATGATGAACAGAAGATTGAATAAAACGTGTGCATCCGAAGATGTTTTAAGGTTGTGTGCACATGAAAAAAGCCTTTGAAAAATAAATTTCAAAGGCTTCCTATTTTATAAAATTATTCGGCTGTAATTACTTTTTTGAACCTGCAACCATTTTCTTTATTCCGAAAATTTTTGAAATTGCTTTAAGAATAAGAGCCTTCTGGATCATGGAACCGAAAAGGTCACTGGCTATAGAGGCAGGAGATACATTAGATTTCACCTGATCGATACTTAGCTTTACTTCTTCCTTATCTATATCTGTCTGAAGTTTCATAATCTTAAGATCCCTGTCAATCTGATCATAAGAAGTATATCTCTTTTTCATAACAATTTATTTAAAAAAGGATTCTGACGCTTTGGTAAGGATCAGCTTTCCAATTTTCTTTCTTAGCAGGATTACAAGTATTACCAAAAAAACATAAAACCCACCAACTATCCAGTATCCTGCGCTAGGTGAATCAAGTGCCACGCTTATAGCAATAGCGCCTGCAATGGAGAGAAAAATTAAAGCAAACACGCCAAAGAAAAACAGGAGTAAAATGTTTACCACAGCGGTAACACCTTTTACTCCACCTTTAAAGGCTTTTAATTTAAAATATTCAGCGTTACTTTGGGAAAAAGATCGAAGATTTTCCTTTAATTCCGCTATGCTGTCGCTTAATTTTTCAAATGCCATACGCTAAATTATACTACGGCTTTTCCGGTTTTACCTGCTTCTCCTGTTACGGGATCTCCGGCTTTCAATTGCCCCGAAGCTTCTGAGCTACCGTTTCTTGCCTCTTTTTGCAACTTTGCATTTTGCTTCTTTAGCTCTTCCAACTTAGATTCTAGTGCAGACAAGATATCATCTGCCTTATAACTAGCTGAAGAAAGTGTCTCTTCAAGACGGGTTTCAAAATCTGTACGGGCTTTTTTGGCCTTTTCTGTTAAATTAGATGAAGTTTCTTTATATTTCTTATTAAGATCTTTTTGTGCTTTTTCAGCATCTTTCTTTATCTTCTTTCTGGTTTCTTCTCCACTTCCGGGAGCATACAATACGCCTACTCCTGCTCCAATTGCAGCGCCTGTAATTAATGCGAGTAAAGTGCTTCCTGTATTTGCCATAGTTGTTTTGTTGATTTAGTTATTACTACTTACAAAGATACGGGAACAGACACTCTGCCGCTGTTAATAACCGGTTAATATGTTAATTTCCTATGCTAAAGTATTCTTAAAGAAAACTTTAAACAGCTTAGTTACCAGACTTTTTAGTCCAGGAATCCCTTAGAGTGACTGTGCGATTAAAAATTAGGTTCTCTTTTGTAGAATCTTGGTCAACGCAGAAATAACCTATACGCTGGAACTGAAACTTCTCCTCTATCTCTGCCTCTTGAAGACTTGGTTCTAAATAACCCTTTATAACCTTAAGCGATTCCGGATTTATGAGGTCTACAAAGTCCTTCTCCTTATTAGCATCAGGAGTTTCTTCAGAAAAAAGACGATCGTAAAGCCTTACTTCAGCTTCAATAGCATGTTTTACAGAAACCCAGTGCAGCGTTCCCTTCACCTTCCGAAGGGATTCCGGACTACCGCTACCGCTTTTACTCTTTGGATCGTAGGTACAGTGAATTTCAATAATATTTCCTTTCTCATCCTTTACAACATCCTCGCCCTTGATGATGTATGCATTTTTTAATCGTACCTCTTTCCCCAAAGTAAGCCTGAAGAATTTGCGGTTAGCACTTTCTTTAAAATCTTCCTGTTCTATATAGAGCTCCCTCGAAAATGGCAATTTTCGTGTTCCTGCACTTTCATCCTCCGGGTTATTCTCTGCTTCCAGCCATTCTTCTTTCCCTTCCTCATAATTGGTAATTACAAGCTTAACAGGATCCAAAACAGCCATTACACGCGGTGCGGTTTTGTTGAGATCTTCCCTGGCACAGAACTCCAGGTGGGCAACATCAATAATATTTTCCCGCTTCCCGACTCCAATAGATTCAGCAAAATTCCGAATAGAATCTGGTGTATAACCTCTTCTTCTTAACCCGGAAATAGTAGGCATTCTGGGATCATCCCAGGAATTTACCACTCCTTTTTCAACCAACTGCAGTAATTTTCTTTTGCTCACAACAGTATGACTTAAATTTCGACGGGCAAATTCCCGTTGTTTCGGTTTCAATTCTCCGGATTTACTCACTTTCTCCACAAACCAGTTGTACAATTCTCTATGCGGAAGAAATTCCAGCGTACAGAAAGAGTGCGAAATATGTTCAATAAAATCGCTTTCACCGTGAGCCCAGTCATACATGGGGTAAATTTTCCAGGTGTCCTTGGTACGATGGTGGCTCTTGTGCAAACAACGATACATTACCGGGTCGCGCATAAGCATATTTGGAGAAGCCATATCTATTTTAGCACGTAAAACATGCGCACCTTCAGATGTTTCGCCGTTCTTCATTTTTTCAAAAAGAGCAAGGTTATCTTCTACGGAACGGCTTCGGTACGGACTTTCTTTTCCGGGTTCTGTTGGTGTTCCTTTTTGTTCAGCAATTGCTTCTGAATCTTGACTGTCTACATAAGCATATCCGTTTTTGATAAGCTCTACCGCCCAGTCATAAAGCTGCTGAAAATAATCTGAAGCATAACACTCCTTAGCCCATTTAAAGCCAAGCCACTCTACATCTCGTTTAATGGCATCTACGAATTCCTGCTCTTCTTTAATGGGATTGGTATCGTCAAAACGAAGGTTAACAGGAGCATCATATTTCTCCCCAAGTCCAAAATTGAGACAAATGGACGAGGCATGGCCAATATGCAAGTAACCGTTTGGTTCCGGCGGAAAACGAAATTTCAGATCTTCTTTTTTATATTCAGATTTTAGATCTTCTTCTATAATTTGCTCAATAAAATTGAGTGATCTTTTTGCTTCAGACATAGTTGTGTTTAAATAATAAACAAAGTTATCAAAAATAAGATGTCCGCGAATGTTCAAAAAGGATAAGAATCTATATTTTTTAAAATTACATTTGGGAATTTATGAAAGTAAAATTGTAGCATAAACTCCTTCAGCAGTTATATTTGTAAAAAAACAGACGTGGGAAAAATAAAACTTAAGAACATAAAAATATTTGCTTATCACGGTTGCCTGGACGAAGAAGGTAAAATTGGCAGCGACTATCGCGTAGATCTAAGCGTAAAAGGTGATTTATCTCATTCTTCCAAAACCGATAGCCTTGGCGACACTATAGATTATGTGCACTTAAATAAAATAGTAAAGGAAGAGATGGCTATACGCTCCAAACTGCTTGAAAATGTGGCAGAAAGGATAATTAACCGGACCCTGGAAGAAATAATTCTTGTGCAAAAAGTAAAGGTTGAAGTTTCTAAAATTAATCCTCCCATTGGCGGAAATGTGGCGATGGTAACTGTTAGCAGGAGTAAATCCCGTTAGATATTAGTTTTAGAAATTAAATTTTTACTACATTTGCCATCCAGAAAATGGCATCGTGGCCGAGTGGCTAGGCAGAGCTCTGCAAAAGCTTGTACAGCGGTTCGAATCCGCTCGATGCCTCAAAGAAGCTTCCTTTTAAGTAAGGGAGCTTTTTCTTTTTGTAATTTATCCGTTATTAAACTTCCCCATGTTACTAATGATGTCCCGAAAATTGCCATTTTCGGCAATGGTCTCTATCTGGTCCTTAATTTCACCCGCCTGGTCTGGAAACGCTCCCTGGAAAATAAGAACACCTCCAAAGAAAATAAGCAGGACGCTAATACCCCTTTTCATATAATAAATACGATTTGGAGTTAATTGATGGTTCAACTTTTTGGCGAGTAGAATCTTAAGGATGTCAACAATGAGATAAGTTCCTAAAACCGAAGAGAAAAAAAGGATAATCCTGTTGGTTTCCATATCCATTTTTGGGGTAAAAACGATTACCAGCCCAAGCCAGAAACCTAGGACTCCCACATTTATAAAATTAAGCAGAAAACCTTTTGCTGCCAGACCTAAATAGTCACTTTTACTGAGTTTTCTGATTTCCGGAGTTTCCTCTTCTTCCCTTTGAAAAACCTTTTTTGTACGTATAAAACTCATTAAACCGTAGGTCATAAGAATAGCACCTCCAAAGATAAACAGGCCCGGGTCATCTTTTATACTATTCAGTAACTTATTAGTACTAAAGTAAGCGATAAAAAGAAAGACTATATCTGCCACTATAACCCCCAAATCCAGAGCTAGTGCCGCTCTAAAGCCTTTTATAGCCGCAGTTTCCAATAAAACAAAAAAAACAGGCCCAAATAAAAAAGCCAGAAAGAGACCTAATGGCAAACCTGCTAAAATATCCTGTAACATAATTTCGATATGTTCCCCAATTAAAAGCTTTGGTTTTTTCTTATAATTTTCCCGCCGAGCAGCGTTTGTTTATCTATCACTTCAGGATTGCCATAAACGTTTACAGTTCCCCCTGCCCGTACTTTGGCTGTAACTTTATTGGAAGCCTTAATGTCTCCTACCCCACCGGCACTTATCCCAATTGCGACATTTTCAGATTCTAAATTTCCTCCGTAGAATTTGCCTCCTGCGCGTATGGTAATATCCTGATTGACAGCTTTTCCCTCTACATCAATTTCTCCTCCTGTAAAAGCCCCGGAATTCAATTCCTGAACATCAACATTTGCAAAAATCAGAGATCCTTCCTGCACTTGAAATTCAAATTCCTGTTGTTTGATTTTGTCTTTCAGTCGTACTACAGAACTTTGGAAAACATTCAATTTTTGCAATTCGTTGTAGTAAATCCTTATCCTGGTATTATCAGGTTTCCAGATATTATCCAGTCTCATTTTTACTTTAAGAACTCCATCTTCGGAAGTAATATTCACTTCTTCCTTGCTCTGCCCGTCTATAACGGCTCTGTTTGTACTACCGGCAAGGAGTTCTACTTCTAAACCATTGTAAACTTTTACTTCGGAAAAATCTTCTAATTCCTGAACTATTTCCTGCGCTGATAGCATACTGCTGAACAACAAAAACAGAAAAGTGATCTTTTTCATCTGAAATTATTTGTTTTCGACTTCTTCTTTTAAACCAAGTAAATTAAAATCGAGATGACGCTTCAGCAAATCGGCATTTTTTACGTTTACATAAACTTCATCTCCCAACTGGTAGACTTTTTTAGTTTTCCTGCCTACCACTGCATAATTTTCCTCATCAAATTCGTAATGATCATCTTTTAAATCCCTAAGCCTGATCATTCCTTCACATTTATTTTCGAGAATTTCCACAAAGATACCCCAGTCTGTCACTCCTGAAATTACCCCTACAAAATCTTCGTCCTGGTGATCCTGCATAAATTTAACCTGCATGTACTTAATGGAATCCCTCTCTGCACTGGTAGCCAGGCCTTCCATATCACTGCTATGATGACATTTTTCTTCATACTCATCCTGACTGGCAGACGGATTATTATCCAGATAACGCTGTAACAATCTATGCACCATCACATCTGGATAACGTCTAATTGGAGAAGTAAAGTGTGTATAATAATCGAAAGCCAAACCGTAATGACCAATATTTTCTGTTCCGTAATACGCTTTACTCATCGTTCTGATGGTAAGGGTATCCACCATATTCTGTTCTTTTGTCCCCTGAACATCCACCAATAGGGAATTTAATGAAGAAGCAATTGCATTTTTATCCTTTAAATTAAGTTTATGGCCAAATTTTGAAACTATAGTTTGCAAAGATGCAAGCTTAGCATCATCGGGTTCGTCATGGCAACGATATACAAAAGTCTTTTTTGGATCTTGTTTTCCGATAAACTCTGCTACTTTTTTGTTAGCCAGAAGCATAAATTCTTCTATAAGTTTATTGGCATCTTTTGAGGTTTTAAAGAATACGCCAACAGGTTCATTTTGCTCATCAAGTTGGAATTTAACCTCTACTTTATCAAAAGAAATTGCCCCTTCCCGCATTCTGCGCGAGCGCATTATTTTTGCCAGTCCGTTAAGCTCCAAAACAGCTTCTACAATGTTTTCATCGGCTTTATAAGCATCTTCTTTTATAGAAACACCAGCAGGAATGTCTCCTCCCCTGGTTTCGATAATATGTTGTGCCTCTTCATAAGCAAAACGTGCATCTGAATAGGTAACGGTTCGTCCGAACCATTGGTCTACAACTTTCGCATTCTTATCAATCTTAAAAACTGCCGAAAATGTATATTTTTCTTCGTTAGGCCTAAGGGAACAGGCATTATTGGAAAGAATTTCCGGTAACATAGGCACTACCCTATCTACCAGATATACAGAAGTTGCCCTTTCATAAGCTTCTTCATCCAAAATTGTATCCGGTTTTAGGTAATGGGAAACATCTGCAATATGAATGCCTACCTCAAAATGCCCATTATTGAGCTTCTGAAAACTTAGTGCATCATCAAAATCCTTGGCATCTTTGGGATCTATCGTAAAAGTGAGAACATCCCGCATATCGCGGCGCTTCTTGATTTCCGATTCCTGGATAGAAGTGTCTATCTCATTTGCAAATTCTTCAACTTCAGTAGGAAAATCATGTGGAAGCCCGTACTGAGCTAAAATTCCGTGAATTTCGGTTTGGTGTTCTCCCGGCGTACCGAGTACTTTTGTAATTTTACCAAATGGTGAATCGGCTTTTTCAGGCCATTCTTCCATTTCTACAACAACCTTATCACCATTTTTCGCATCCTGGATCTTATTCTTCTGCACAAAAAAGTCGGTGTACATCTTGGAGTCATCTATTCTTACAAACCCAAAATCTTTCTTTAAATCCAGGATGCCGACAAATTCTGTTCTTTTCCTGTTAATAACTTTGGTTACCTCACCTTCAGATTTCCTTTTTCTCCTGTTGTTATAGATGTAAATCTCTACTTCATCTCCATGAAAGGCCGTGTTAAGATAGTTCTGAGGAATAAAAACATCATCTGCCAGATCTTCAACCATCACGTAACCATAACCCTTGGTGGTCATATCCAGTTTCCCCTGATAATAATTTTTACGTCCTTCAATTTTAAATTTACCCCGTTCAACCTGTTCAATTTCTTTTTTTGCAGCAAGCTGGGCAAGTTTTTTTGTGATCTCGTTCCTGCTCCCGGGATCATCTACTCCTAAAATTGAAGCTATTTGTTTGTAATTATATGCTTTACCTGCATTTTTCCTTAGAATATCTATAATTTTCTTGGATAGGTCACCAAGATTTTTACTGGAGCTGTTTCTCTTCTTTTTCTTCATAAATTATTTAAACGATAAAATTACAGCTTAAAAGTTACATTAAAGATTTTTGAGTGCAAAGTTTTATGAATCGTCTAAGAGCGATTTTTATCCATAAGTGTCAGACAATGCAAATGTTATGTAAGTAAATGAACTACAATAATATTGTAAAACGTTATAATTATCTTAAAGTATTACTAAATTTGTATACGAGTCTCTCCCTTAGACTTTAAAAATTAAAAGTAAAACTATGGGTTTGAGTAAGCCAAATAAAATATCACTTCTTTTTATTTTTATTTTAGGAGTGATTGGGTTTGTTGCATACATCAACAGATCATTAGATAAAAACTCCAGTGCAGATCCTATCTTTTCTACTGTAGATCTGCAGGATACCTCTTTAACCATTCAGGATTAAGTAGTATATTTATAGGGCTATTCTTTGCTGCTATGAAAAATTTTAGTTGCCTTGCAACCTTCACTTATCCTCATGAATATCTGGTAATTCAATCCATTTTTAATGAGGAAAACATTCGTTATTTCCTTCAGAATGAACTGTTTATTGGCATTTTTCCCTGTTACTCAAATGCCCTTGGCGGGATTAAGCTTATGGTCCATCCCGAAGATATCACCGACGCTAAAAAGATCCTGGATTCATTTCAAGACAGATCTTCTCACCTTAAAATAGTCTAGTTGTTAACAGCTATTATATTATTATTTATTTCTTCTTTTTTAAAAATCTAAAAATGTAGGTTATGATAGTGTGTTAACTTGTAGAACAATTTTTTAGGGAATTGTTTGTTATTTCACTTGTGATTTTTTCATAACAGTTTATCAACAGCGCTAATAAAATATAAAGCCTTGATAGTCTTTATATTTTAAGAATTACTTAACAGATGCAAATAAGCAAATGTTAATATAAATTCTTAATTCTTTTCCAGTGAACAGATGTTTATAAGATAAATTTGACTGCTTATAAGTTGCGCAAAAAAGACGGAGTTATTTCTTCGATATCCCGTTTAATTTTTGCTATTGAAATTATTTTCTTCTTCACCAAAAAAGATTGTGAGATTCTCATCCCCGGTTATCCACATAGTATTGTCAATTAGAAGTAGCTGAAAATAAAGGTGTTTCAGAAAGTAATTAACAATTCAAAATCGTGGGGGTTAAAAAGGCTTTTTTTACCTTTGATTTTCTAATATGATAAAGATGAAAATAGCAATAGGAAACGATCACGCAGGAACCGGTTACAAAGAAAAAGTAGTACAATACCTTGGAAATAAAGGTATTGAAGTTATTAACTACGGGACAAATTCTGAAGACAGTGTGGATTACCCAGATTTTGTTCATCCGGTGGCAGAAGATGTTAGTAACAACAAAGCCGATTTTGGAATTATAATTTGTGGTAGTGGTAACGGCGCGAATATGACTGCCAATAAACACCAGGCAATCCGTTCTGCACTTTGCTGGACTGCAGAAATTGCAGAGCTTGCAAGAAGTCACAATAATGCTAATATCCTTAGCGTTCCTGCGCGTTTTGTCTCTGTACATCAGACTATCGATATGGTAAAAACTTTTTTAAACACCGGCTTTGAAGGAGGTAGACACCAGGAGCGGATAGATAAAATTCCTTCAAAAGAATAAATGGGCCACTCTCACAGCCATAATCATTCTCATGAAGTACAGGGAAAAAACCTGTTGATTTCTATTGTTCTAAATATTGGTATCACGGTCGCACAGGTAATTGGCGGACTGTTGAGTGGTAGCCTTGCACTCCTTTCTGATGCCTTACATAATTTTAGTGATGTTGTATCGCTTATTATAAGCTATATAGCCAATAAACTTGTAAAAAAAGAGGCCTCCCTAACCCGTACTTTTGGATTTAAGAGAGCTGAAATAATTGCTGCTTTCGTAAATGCAGCTACACTTATAGTTGTGGCTGTTCTATTAATAAACGAGGCTGGACAGAGATTTCAGGAACCACCCCAGATTGATTCAAATCTTGTAATATGGCTTTCGATTTTAGCTATAGCGGGAAATGGCTTCAGCGTTTTGCTTTTAAAGAAGGACAGTAGCAGCAACATGAACATGCGCTCTGCCTACCTGCATCTGTTAACAGATTTAATGGCTTCTGTAGCAGTTTTAATTGGAGGTATTTTAATGAAGTATTTTCAGCTATTCTGGATAGATAGTGCTCTTACGTTGGGAATTGCTATTTATTTGATAGTCGTTGGCTGGGATCTATTGAAATCTTCGGTAAGAGTGTTAATGTTATTTACGCCAGATGATCTTGCCCTTGAAGAAATTGTAAAAAAAATAAGTGAAATTCCCGAAATAAAAAATGTGCATCACGTGCATGTTTGGCAGTTAAACGAAGAGGAAACGCATCTGGAGGCTCATATAGATTTTAATGAAGATATTTCCCTGTCGCAATTTGATGTTATTCTTGAAAAAATAGAGCATTTGGTGTTTCATAACTTCAACATCAATCACGTGAATATACAGCCCGAATTCGGAAAATGTGATGATAAAGATCTTGTTGTACAGGATTAAAAATTTGAATTGAATGAATATAAAAATCAAAATT
>NZ_JAVRHP010000092.1:0-12688 GCF_031846505.1 Autumnicola edwardsiae | reverse complement strand
CCAGACATCATCATTATTCTGTCTGCTATCGGGTGGCGTAAAGACTACTCTTGTATTTATTTTAAGTTCAGGATCTGGTTGAGACTCAAAATACTTTTGGTATTTGATGGCGGTATCAATTTTTGGTACCGCTAGTTGGGCTTTAAATCCCGTTCCTTTCCAGTTTTCACGAAAGTGCTCTGAAATATCATAGGCAATTTCTTCAATGACGTGGTCGGACTCGTAAATTCTTGCAATTGTTGCAAATTTCTTTTTTAAATCCCTACGCGCTTCTTCGCTTAGGGGTGCTGCCAAACGTTCAAAGCCTTTATCTATCTTTTTTTTATTGATAGTTAGTTTTGCTGATCGCCCTTCGTATAGAAGCGGAAGTACCGCGCCATCTTTCACCGCTTGATCAATAGTGTACTTGTGAATGAAGCCACCAAACTTTTTAGAAGTGCTTTTCTGTGATTTCATCAAAGGCGTTCCTGTAAAGCCAATGTAGGATGCATTGGGCACAATACGCTTCATCTGTGCGTGTGCCGACCCGTACTGACTGCGATGGCTCTCATCTACCAAAACAAAGATGTTTTGGGATTCATCTTTAAATGATGTCCGCTTAGTAGCAATCTCAAACTTATCGATAATGGTTGTGATGATTTCATTGCCCTTATCTTGCAACAGTTCTAAAAGGTCATTGCCACTTTTTGCTTTTTTAACGTGCTTGCCACAATTAACAAAAGTTTTAAATATTTGCTTATCCAAACTTATTCTATCGGTTACAATGATGACTCTGGGCGAATCTATCGATGTATCTAACGCCAATGCTTTTGAAAGCATCACCATTGTAAGCGATTTACCACTACCCGTTGTGTGCCAGATTACACCACCTTGACGGTTGCCATCTTTGTTAGTTGTTTTTACACGTTTTATTGTGTCTTGTACTGCAAAGTATTGTTGGTATCTACATATTTTCTTGTCCGGACCATCAAATACAATATACTTGTAGGCGAGGTCCAACAATTGCTTTGGTTTGCATAAAGCATACACCCCTTTATCTTGCTCGGTAACGAATCTGTCCTCTGCTGGTGTTGAATTTGTTTTCTTTTTTAAAAGCTTGGCGATTTCCTTATCATTGTCTTCTTTCCAAACAGACCAAAATTTCGCGGGTGTCCCTGTGGCTGCATACTTTACGGCATTGGGATGTACGGCTAACAACAATTGTGCATAATAGAAAAGCTTAGGAATTCCTCCTTCGTCTCTTTGATTGCGGATGTTTTGAGAGATGGCTTCATCCAGAGACTCATTTTTATCACGTCTTTTGTTTTCTATGACTACAAAGGGAATACCGTTTACAAAAAGGACAAGATCTGGACGACGTTTTCCTTTACCACCTTCTACCTCAAACTCCTCTGCTACGTGAAATACATTGTTTTCTGGTTCTTGCCAGTCTATGAACTTAACCGTGTAGGCTTTTCGGTCTCCTTGTACGGTTTCATTAAAACTTTTACCTAATGTAATTAGATCATACACACGTTCATTGGTTTGTACCAGTCCTTCGTTTGGTACTTTTTTTAATGCATTGATAGCACCTTGGATACTTCCTGTTGAGAATTTATAGGATTCGCCTTTATATTCAAATGCATTAATCTTAGATAATTGTTGCGCCAAAATATCGTCTAGCAAAACATTGGTGTATATTTCGCCACGCGCAGCAAAAACTTCCTCTTGAGACAAATACTGCCAGCCCATCTTTTGAAGTAGGGTTAGTGCTGGTTTTTGTGAGTCGTTGTATTCTGTGTAGTTTATGGTCATAATTCCACTGTTTCAATAATTTTCGCAGATTTGTTCCACTCTATAATAGATTCATATTTAAAATCCTCCTGGTCATGATAGAATATTTTAATTTTAAAAACCAAATCTTTGGGATGAACACTCATAGTTTTTCCTTGTAACTGTATCCTTCCATCTTTCGTAATTTCAATCGATTTTTGCCAAGTATGGAATTCAACTTTATCTCCATCCAAGAACTCATACCCGTCATAATATGCCAATTCACCTCTATTATTTAAAGTGAGGTGTATTTCCCCACTATATCCGGCATAGCCGCTAGTATTGATATATAGGCGAGGTTTGACAGATAGTCTAAAACGCTTTTGTTCTAAGACCGCCAATTCGGATGAACCTGTACCAGTGGAAAGTAAATTTTGCAGTTCAGCAAAATAACCGGTCATTATTGTATTACTCTCCGTTGCTATTGAATTTTGCGCTTCAATTGCACCAATTATGCCCTTAAGCTCATTAAGTTGTAATTGTGTGTCCTTATCGCTCTGTCTTAATTTATAAATTGAGTAAAGGGTATAAATTATTGTTATTGACGCCAAAATTATACCTATCCACAAACCCAATTGTTCAACTATACTTAAAGGTTCCGCAATTGTATGAATAAAAATATCTTCTTTGGGTAATACAAATTCTTGCTTAAGGTCTAGGCGTAGAGTGTCTTGTAACGTCAAAATAGTGTCTCTTACAACACCATCCTTTGTGTTTTTTAGTATTATAATTTTATCCTGCATTCGCTCCTAATCTTTGAAATTCGACTCTTTGGCTATCTCCAAATTCCAAAATCATTTGGTCATTCGTGAAATGCCAGATTTTTAGATTCTGGTATTCGGGTTTATCTTCGGTAAATTCTAAATGTTCTATAATTATGTCTGATATCTGTGCCGGATAATTTTAAATGCTTACCGCTCCTAACCATTCATATTTAATATTTGAGCCAGAATCCGGTCCAGCTGAAAATTGTAAAGAGTTAAAAACCTTTATGATGATCCTCATCGTACTTCCTAATACTAAAATCTGTTATGACACCTTCGTGTTCGTGCCGCCAAATACCATATAATAGCTTTATGTCTATATTCATAATTTTACACGCTTTTTTCCAGTCAACAACTGCTGCATTAAACCTTGTTGTTGGTTAAAAATTTGTTCTTTGACGCTAACTAAACAATTGATTTCAAAATCAAAACTTTCAATAATAGATACTATCATTTTTTGTTCATCAAAACTTGGGGTTTTCACCCTTGCCTTGCTCAAATCTTTTAAGCTTATATTTGGCGGGTCGGTTCCAGCCATCATAGCGTTCATGGAATAAATGAAATATGGCATTTGATGTAGATAATAGATGAATTTCAAGTCATTTTTATTTTTCGAGACTAATTTTGCTACTCTTTGATTCAATAATGCCACACCATCTTTCTTATTAAATGCAGCAATCTTTAATTTGTTATTTAAAATGGGTCTAGTAAGAGCCATTACAATGTCTCCTTCGTTTAAAACATATTTAGGGTTTATTTCGATAAAACTTGATGGTAAAAAGGTAGTGTTACCATCCCACTTAATTGAACCAATACCAACGTTAGCAATTTTTAACCATTTCACACCTTTTTCAACCTGACTTATACTTTTAAAAGCTTCACCGCCTATATATTTTACAATATCATTCATGGTCTTTACTTCCCACTCCTCACTGAACCCAGCAAACCGTTTCTTGCCAGTCAATAGCTGCTGCATCAATCCTTTTTTAAGTTCTTGCTTTTGGGCAATGAGTTTTTCTTGAGCTGCTATCGCTTTGTCCCAAGTATTTAGTATACTGGCTATTTTTTGTTGTTCTGGAAGTGTAGGTAATACAATCTTAAATTTTTGAGTGTTGCTTTTTGAAATTCCATACACTTTGCTTCCGGTAGCAATTGTTTTAAGTGCTTTCTTAACTATTGGATTTTTGAAGATGTAGGTTCTAAACCCTGGTACTGTCTTTTTGTCAATATCTCTTAATGCAAAAGTATGCAGTCCGCTAATGGCAGTTTTGCCGTTTAGGTTTTTAATCTCTATGGCTTCACCAACACCATCATAGTCTTCAGAGGCATCAGCGATAATCACATCTCCATTTTGTAGATATTGAACACTATTTGGCAATGTTACATCATCATTTAACCTTGGTACATTAGCTTCAGTTTCAAAATCTAACAATGGTTTTTTAAAGGTTGCGTGGATATCTCCGTAATGTATATAGAATATGTTATTTTCATCATCATAGCTAAGTTGATTCCTTGAAAACGAGGTAGTCTTTAAAAAGTCAAAAACTTCACTAATAGTTGGCGTAGTCCAATCTTTAGGAATCAATCCGAGTTTGGTTTCTTTATATCCCTCTTTCACTAAAATGCTTTTGTTATAAGTCTCTGTCATTAAAATTTGTGCTTAAATAGTTGGTATAATGGGTATAGCTTTTCAAAGTCATTTATCACAGTCGTAACTATCTTGTTATCTGAAATGGCCTTATCATCTGGTTTGTACAAACGGCCTATCCTGAAATAGTAAAATTTTGGGTTGTCCTGTAGCGTAAATTCCTTTAAATCCTGTGCATCTTCAAAATCTGATTTCGGTACTTCTTCATCCGCAATGGTGACGGTAAAGGTGCTATCCAGTTTTTTTATAAGATTGTAATAGGTATTTACAAAGGCAGGATTAGATTTTAACTGTTCACGTATATATTGTCGGTCTGGATAACTACCATTGTTCTTGCCCACGCGCAGTTCTACCCACAAATGGTCTTTGAGTATCAATATCTCAAGGCGCATATGGTAGAGCGAGGTCATATTTTCACCAAAAGCGTCTTTGTATTGCTCCAGTTCTTCCTCACTGCGCCCATAGTGCAGCCATATGGCACTTAAACTATTGGATGCATATTCATTATGCCTAAAAGAAGATGTTAGATGCTGGGTTTGGTGATGAGCATATACTTGCCAACCCTTTTTTTCCATAATGGGATAGAGGCGGTGGTGCAATTCTTCTAATTTGTTGCGTACATCGAGCCGTTCCTTTATCGGTCCTGGTTCATCTAAAATTGGTTTGGGTGGCGTGAATGCATTGTAATGCTCATAAGTAAAAAATTGATCTTTAAAGTCATATTCTGCCAGAGCCACTTTTCCTTTTGTTACTCCAGTTTCTTTTTTAAATTTTTTAGTAATAGACTGTAATTCCTTTTCTTTGTCGCTTCTTTCCACATAAAATAAACTATATTCATCTAACCAGTCTTGTTTCAAGGTTGTACCTAATTTAAAATAGGTTTCATACCAATCCAGTAATTCTTGAACCGTATTAGGATCTTCTACTTTTATACTAAGCTCTATGTTGGTTAGTAATCCGCCTTTAGTACAATTGCCAGAACCTAAAAAGGCTGTCCAGTCTTCATTTATTCTGAATAGGTATAGCTTGGGATGAAAGAATTGTTTTTTTACATCATAGATTTTGGTTGCTACATCTTCATCTAAAAGTTTTTGTAATGCTAAAGGGTGCGTTGGCAAATCGTAGCCTACCAAAATTTCAAAAGCACAATCTTCGTCTCTATCATCAAATACAGTAAGCCCATAATCGGTCAACATCGCTACAGCAATGCAAATTTCATCTGCTTTGCGGATGAAGTTTTTAAACTCTGTTTTTAATCTTAGTACTTTTTCCATAATTATATACAATCACAGTCAGGTTCTGGCTCTGGGATTAGATTAAAAGGAAGTGCACAGGAATCTGTCCAATCTTTTAGCTTGCAATTTTCTAACCATTGCCCTTCTTCATCATATAAATCAAGCGAGATATATCCTGAACCATCATCACAAAAGCCTGCATCTATTCTGAATTTTTCTCCTTGTTCATTAGTTGCAAATACAGTACAATTTCTACATTCTTCACAAATATTTTCTCTTACTTCCTGTATGATAGATTTTGCTTCCATATTATTGAATATTTACAAAAAATTCTGAGCTACGTGCTACACAAACTCCATTTTTAACAATAAAACATTCAATCCAATGCAGACCCGTAAAGGCAGATTTGTCTTTATATTTTAAACCTCCCGCACCCATAGTCCCGGCATGAAAAATATTACCTCTTAAACACTTATTATTCTTGGCTTCCTCACCATTGTTCACTACTTGCCAATAAACCTCAGATGGTTTAGGCACGTTTGTAGCTGCTGTGAAATAAATAAAACAGCTTTTCGGCACTATAGTGCTACCTGTTATACTAACTCGCTTATTTTTAATTGGAATTTTATAATGAGCATACACGCGACATTGAAATCTATTATATTCAGGCCATATAGGTCTTTGACGGTGCGGCACAGCCAATAATGTGCTACTGTAATTTACAGGTTTTTTGCTTTCTTTAATTATTGTGTCTAGACCCAGCTCTTTTAATGCTTCGTTTACAGTCCTAGTGCCTAAAATTTCTTTTAAATATTCATACGCTTCTGAAAGATTCATATGCTGTATTTGACCAAAATCTTCTTTTGCTTTTTCCAACCAATCGTAAAACTTAATTTGCTTTTTGGGCTCACTCGGCCATCTATCTGCAAAATTTTCCTCAACAGGGTTTACAGGGTTCGCAATCCACTTAATTTGTTTTTGATGTTCGATACTGTACCTATCTTCAATATGATTTTCCATTCCTTCTAAAACATTTAGAAGTCCCTGCAAAATATCTGTTTCCTTATTGTAAGCTTTGGCAGCAAGAGTTGTAATAATTATTGAGATTGGTTTTTCGCAATCGTCCTCGCCAAACATAATATCTCTATGCCGTTTTAGAATTTGCACTATTCTGATCAAAGGTTCTTTATCTTGGGTATAGCCAGGTAGTGGCTCAACATTTTCGCTTAAAATTACTCCCTTAAGGAAGGCAAGACTTGCTCGGTCCTTTAACCATTTAGCATAACCAAAAGGATTTGATTTGGGCCAGTGTTGCGTATTAGGATCCCATTTGTAGTTAATGCGGTTTCTATCTGTCATACGTATTGCCAAAGCTTCTACCTGTGTGCCTGCCAATCCAGCATAACTTTTTTCAAATAGTGTGTAATGTTCTTGTCCGACAATTGCAGGTAAAATATCTAGATGAAATGCTCCGGAATAAACTAATGTCCAACAGCGATCTCCTTCGTCGTCTAACATTCTGTCATAATCTGCATTTTCTTTAATTCGATCCCCTACTGCTTGTTTAAGGTGTAATTGTGCCCAACTATCCATCTTCCCTTTTAGACGACATACTAAGTCAACGTCTAGTTCGTCAGTTTCAAAAATGGGCCTTATCATTGTCCCGTATAGAAATGATCCTTGGGGCTTTATATCTGGCTGAAATCTACTTAATTCGGAATCTTCTTGAGCCAAGTGGTTTGAAACAGCAGTATAGCGTTGAACAACCTGATTATACTGAGCCTCGGTTATATCAAGGATCTTTGCAATTTGCTCTAGAAAGAGCTGTGTGTGTTTTGTGGTTGTAATCATTATTTTACTGTTTAATCGTTAATGTTTTGTAGAAACCGTCTCTCTTCTTGTTTTGATCGTAAATAATTAATGGCAAATCGACTTTTGGCATCCAAACTCGCCCAGTCTCTATAGCACAAGAATTCGGCATTACAGGAAAAAGATGTATTTCTGAATCCTGTCCTTGTCAAGTTCTTATTTTACTATATACATCTCTCACTTTATTTTTAAAATTTTGTAAGCTTTCCTCACTTTTTATAATGTTTCTGTTTGGATTATCTACCGTTATTTCCCATATCGAAACATCGTTGCCAAGAATACTATGCACACGATCTTTGTTTACGTGGTCGCTCATACTTATCACTAATACCGCTGTTTTAGTTTTTACTATTGGCTCAAGAAGTTTAACTGGAATTGTTTTTTCATTTTTTGGCCATTTCCAAGTTTGTATTGGCTCTCTATGATTTTGATAGATTTTACTACTTGCTATTTCTGAAAACAAATTCCCCAACTTTATTAATAATGGTTGAGGCGCAAAACCAAAAATGGAAAAGTGAGCATCTCCTTTCTCTAATAATGGTTTAATTTTATGTCTATATGAATCTACCAATTGTCTTTCTTGTATTAACCAATATTCTGCTTCATCATCTGTAAAAACTGCTTTTTCCAATCCCAGAAAATAAGGGATATCAGAACTAGGGAAATAAACTTTTCCTCTCATTGCCATAGCAGCTTCAATAAATGATATTCCAGGCTCAAACTCTCCAATGTTTGCGGTATAGATTACGATATGGCTTTTCTTATCGGAACTAATAGAAGTTGCCATTTCAACTCTCCTCTCGTGATCCTTCTTCATCTTAATAAGCATTTCCTTAGGGTGCTCATCTAGTTGGGCCCTATCAATGCGATTATGGCATTCATCGCAGAGCAACATAAGGTTGCTTAGATCTCTTTCAAGTTTTTCAGAATTACCTCTCTCACCTCTGGGGCCATCATCACTTGCCGCTACAATATGAGATATATAACCTTTATTCATTTTTCTAAGTGTAATACTATCCTTCCACAAAGGCTTGTTGCAAGAAACATATTGACATCTACCACCAGACTTTACCCAGAGTTCAATTGTAGATTTTTCATCCAATCGTTTTCGTACTCTCTTTATGACTTTTTGTTTACTCAAACCCTAACTCCTTTAAATGTTTGTTCATTTCTGCTCGTACTTCAACCAATTCTGCTTCGAGTTCTTCTATATTTTTCTGTACAGCGACAATATCTACAGGTTCTTCTTCTTCAAAAGTGTCCACATAACGAGGTATATTTAGGTTAAAATCATTTTCGGCAACTTCCGAAGGTTTAACTACTGAGCTGTATTTTTCAAGGGTTTTAAAATCTTCATACGTAGTAACAATTTTTTCAATGTCCTGTTTACGTAGTACATTTTGTTTTTTGCCGTCGTCAAATTCCTTACTGGCATCTATAAAGAGGATATCTTCAGTTGTCTTTGCTTTATTAAAAATTAAGATTGCAGCCGGAATACCTGTGCCATAAAATAGATTGGTAGGTAAACCAATGACGGCTTCCAGCAAGTTTTCTTCAATAAGTTTCTTTCGTATTTTTTGTTCTGCGCTTCCGCGAAAGAGGACACCGTGTGGCACAATAACACCTACTTTACCGGTTGGCAATGTAGTTTCTATCATATGCAGAATAAAGGCATAGTCACCTTTGGATTTAGGTGGCACACCTCGAAGAAAGCGTTTGTAACGGTCTGCTTCAGCATTTTCGTGACCCCATTTATCCAAACTAAAAGGGGGATTCGCTACAACAATGTCAAACTTCATTAAAGCATCGCCTTCTTTTAGTTTCGGGTTGTTTATGGTATCACACCATTCTATTTGAGCTGAATCCATTTTGTGTAAGAAACAGTTCATTTTACTTAATGCCCAAGTGTCGCCATTGCTTTCTTGGCCGTAAATTGCAAAGTTATTTGTAGGGTTGCCTTTTGCATCTTTAGTTTCCTCCGCTACTTTAATTAATAGTGAACCTGATCCACACGTGGGATCAAAGATGCGGTCGCCTTCTTGTGGTGAAACCAATTTGGCTAATAAACCCGATACCTCTTTAGGTGTAAAAAACTCCCCACCTTTTTTACCGGCACCAGACGCAAACTTTTCTAAGAGGTACATATAGGCTTCTCCCAGAATATCTTGCTTTCCTTCCCACAATGATGGGCGAAAATCTAATTCTGGTTTGGCAAAGTCGTTTATTAAGTTCTTCAAACGACGATTGCGGTCTTTGGTCTGTCCTAATTTATCTGAATTAAAACTGATGTTTCTAAAAACGCCATCCAGTTTTTCAATATTTCGCTCTTCTATTTGTGCAAAGATCTTGTCTATTTTCTCACCAATATCAGTGTCATTTCTATGTTCGTAGATATAATCGAAAGAGCAATTTTCTGGAAGCACAAAACGCTCGCGTTTCAATTTTCTTTGGATTAATGCTGAATCATCACCATATCGTTCTTTAAGCTCATTGTAATGATCTTTCCAAACATCACTTAGATACTTGATGAACATAAAAACTAGGATATAGTTCTTGTATTCTGAGGAATCAAACGCACCTCTAAACGTATCGCACGCATTCCATAGTGCATTATTTATTTGATCTTGTGTAGGTTTTATTTTATTTGACATTTTATAGTGAGTTTAAAAGTTGAGATGTTACTAACATATTTTGTAGCTCCATAATTTCGTTACCAAGAAATTTTTCTTGACTATGAAGATCAGCAATTGTTGCTATTTTAGTTTGTACTTCTATAGAAGGCAAAGCGATAGGCGCTTCCTCAAGTGTTTTTTTATTGATACTGGTATTATAAGTGCCTGCTTCGTTGGTCTTGAAATAATTCTGAACTTTTGACTGATTAATATACCAAGCAACAAAGTTTGGGTTAGCTAAAGTTTCATCTACTTTAATTACAAATAAAGCAGAAGATGCTATGGTTGGAATATCATCAATACTTTTAAAAACAAGAGCAAAATTATTAGTTCCCTTTGATGTAAATAGCATATCGCCAGTTTTTAAATAGTATTTACTTTTTACGATATCACTATCAATAAGGTAACAATCATTTCCAATAGAGGTATAGTTGTCATCAAAGTCTTTTAGCTGTATAACTCGAACACCTCCGTTATGCACGTGCTTTATCTTGCTCCTAAAAGAATAACCAGAGGAAAGTCCTTGATAGGTCAGAATTGATTTTAATTTAACTATTTTTGATCGCATAAATTAAATTACATAATTATTACGATGCAATAATACATAATATATTTTATATTTGTTTAATAATTTTTGCATAATCGTTATGATGTAAAATATTATCGATAAACAAATGAACCATTATTATTAATGAATTACCTCTTCATCTGCTCTGCAAACAAACAACGCTCAAAAACGGCAGAAGACTTCTTTGCTCAAAAATATCCTGAATATAAGTTTTTGAGTGCAGGCACCAATGTCAAAATTTGTAGAAAAGAAGGAACGACTGAGCTAACTGAAGATTTATTAGAATGGGCAGACAAGGTCTATGTTATGGAAAAAAAACATCTTGAACAGATTCAAAAGAATACAGGCTCTAAATATTACTCAAAAATCAACGTGTTGAATATCCCTGATATCTACAAATATTATGATGCTGATTTGATCACGATTTTGGAAGAGAAGGTGTCTTTCTAAAACTACCATTATAGTGGTAACAACCTCCTAAAAAGCATCAAATCTACCATTATAATGGTCTTTTTACTCTTTTCCGATTTGAGATTGTTCAACGACGTATCTTAGTAAACTTTCGAGAAAAGCACCAATTTTTAGTACTTTTCTCGAAAGTTTACTATAACTCGCTCTTAATAATTTACTTTGAACTCATTTATGTGGGTTTGTATACCTAACTCGAATAAATATCCTAAAACTCCCAAACTTTTGTTAAAAAGGGGCGAATTCGGTGTCACTAAATTTCGAGGGTCGTTTTAAGCCCTGTAAACCCTCAAAAAATGAGAATCTGGATAGTTCCTCTTTCTCCGCTCAACGCCTTGTAGTCATTTGATTTACAAGGCGTTTCTTTTTTGGGTGTAAATAAGTCGCTTTTTATTTTAGTTTTTGATCTAAGCAAGGGTGCATAAACCTTATCAAGAGTAAATGTTGTGGGTTAGGCAAAAATTACAATTAATCTGAAGAGGAAGAATTTTTTAATTCTTATCTGAGTTGAAAATGAGATCAGGCCAAATAAGAATACGCGTTTGCTTTAATAATCAGAAAGCTGACTTTACCCCAAAACAAAATCTAAGGCAAAATTTGCCAAATATCGACCTGCTGTTGTGGAAGTGATTATTCGGAAACAAAGGAAAAGCTCGATAACCCCGGACAAGAACAAAAAAGTGAATCAGCTCTTGTTTTAAATGTAGACCAAAATTTGCCAATTATCGACCTTCTGTTGGTAGCGTAACCTCTATATATTCAATCTAAATACTGAATCTACAGGCAATACTATTTAGTTTTCTGAAAGAATATAGGAATCTTCAGAATTAACCAGAGCTACAGACATCCTTACAAATTTTTAACCTTCTGCACAGACGTTCTTTAATGAAAAACTTGAATTTAATAAAGCACTCTGAATTTTATTGTGCCTTCTATTCCTTTTAATTCCTTAATCACATCGGCATCATAAGCTTTATCGATGTCTGTGATCACATACCCAATAGTTTCGTTGGTTTTAAGGTATTGCCCAACAATATTGATATCGTTTGCAGCAAGAGTCTTGTTGATATGCGCAATAATACCAGGTTTATTATGATGAATATGGATAAGCCTGTGTGCATTTTCAAGGCTTGGCAACTGCAGGTTAGGGAAGTTCACAGAATTTGTTGTTCCACCGGTGTTGATATATTCAATAATTTTACCCGGAACGAAATTTCCGATATTCTCCTGGGCTTCCTGAGTACTTCCACCAATATGCGGGGTCAAAATAACATTTGGCAATCCGCGGAGTTCAGATTCAAAAGTTTCGTTATTGGTCTTTGGCTCCTTCGGAAAAACATCTATTCCGGCTCCCTTAATTTTTCCTGAAGAAATATGCTTTTTAAGCGCTTCAACATCTACCACCTGTCCCCTACTTAAATTTAAAAGAATAGAACCTTCTTTCATATGCTGAAGTTGTTCTTCTCCAATGAGATTTTTGTTCGCTGTTCTACCGTCTACATGAAGGGTCACGATCTCCACGGTTTCCAGAAGCTCCTGAAGGCTACTGCATTTAGTAGCATTACCCATGGCCAACCTCTCTACCAGATCGTAATAATAAACATCAAAACCTATCGCCTCTGCCACAACAGAAAGTTGTGCACCAATGTTTC
>NZ_JAVRHP010000091.1:0-12933 GCF_031846505.1 Autumnicola edwardsiae | reverse complement strand
TAACTGAATCCTTGACAACTGGCTTTTCTTTTCCAATACTTTCCGCTTCAGGGATAAAATAGTTCAGCCGGGAAAGCTGTTTCTTATACTTCAGGATATAGGAGAATACCGAACCATTTGTTCCGATAACAAGTAAATTACTTTCTCTGCCGGGCTTGGCCTGCAGCAGTCCGAAGTGTTGCTGCTTTTCCCGGTTGTAGGTAAAGACAAAATGCTCAGCACCGGTAATACCCTGGCTAATTTCCTCTGGAAAAAATAGCGCAACATTCTTGTACTCATTAGCGTAAATAGTGTCCAGTTTTTCTTGGGCTTGTGCACTGGTGAAAACTATCACCAGTAAAGCGGCTGTTGTTAAAAGATAATTTTTCATAAGAATTGTTTTTATAGGTTAGCTGTTCCCCAGTTAGCCTTTGGTTTGCTGGCTTTGAGAATTAATCTGTAATTATTTAGAATGGTCACTTTCACATTGCGGTTATTTCGCCTGAATACTTTGCTTATTCCAGTGACCTGTGGTACACTTGGGATATTAATATCACCGATTACATCATCCAGGACTTCCGTGGTTACTTCCGCCCGGAAATTGTTCTCGATGTAGATACCTTTGCTACCATCTTCAAGGTCAAAGGCTTTTAGGCTAGTTTGATGCTTATTGATATTTTCAATCTCAATCAGGACACGATTAGGCTGAAAACTAACAAAACCAAAAACCGGGGTGTTTTTGGGAATAAGTTTATCACCAATCCTGGCAGGCTGCGAAAGTCGCATCCGAAGCCTGGAGTTGGCTTTAACTACCTGGGTACCATCAACCATCACGTTAATTTCCTTATCTGTATTGCTGGTAGTACCATCTTTAGGTGCTTCGGGAGCAGAAGCAAAGAATAATTGATGCTCCAGTCCCATTTCTTTGGCTTCGATTTTTCGCTTTTCCTCGATTTCCGCAGTATCTACTTTTGGTGCTCTTTCTATTAGTGAGGGGCTGTTATTCTCCGATGGACTGGTTTGCGGGGTTTGCTTGAGGTTTGCGATTTGTGCTTGCCGTGCTTTTCCCAATTCATAAATACTATCGATCTTGCGCTCTTTTTCTTTTTCCAAAAGCTCGGTATCGTAATAGCCTAAAGAATCCAAGAACGTTTCATCATAAATACTTGGCGCATTCTTATCCCGAACTTCTTTGAGGTTATCAATAGCCTCCAGTTTGGACTCATAGGTTTCCTGGCTTTCTTCTTCAAGATCAGGGATCTCAGTTTGCCGGAGGTTTTCCTGGTGCTCTTCATCCTCCCCGGTGATCATTAAGGTATAGGTGACAAGAAAAATCACAATGACCACCAGGACGCTAATGAATACGATTTTGTTCTTTTCAATTTTCATCGGTTCTAATTTTAATTTTGTGAGGGTACTTTTCTTAAACTGTTTTCGAAATAATCCGTAATGAGGAGTCCGTGAGGGTTATGGGGAAAGTGACGATCTACGATGAGTAATTTTCCCGTGCTTACTAGTTCATAGGTGTCTACTATATTGCCGCGGTTGATTTCAAAAATAACAGTGGTTTTAAAATGGTACGATTCCTCCTTTTCTTCGAGCTGCGAATCGATCGTTAATATCTTTTGGACCAGCGAGTACTGCAATAAGCGGTTGTAAACCCCTTCGGCCTTTTTCTGCCTGTATAGGTTGTCTACAGAACTATTGCCCAGCCATAATGCTTTTTCCAGGTTTTTCTCATAGTTGCTGGCATCAATATTATAGAAATAGGTATGAAACAGCTCCAAATGAGCCAGGGCTTCTACCTGGAAGTTTTCTTTTTGGGTCACTAGTTTTAATGGAATTATACTGCCGTCGGTATTGATGGCAAAGGCACTGTTCAAGGCTTTGTTTCTTGTTGAGATGGCCATCCAAATGGCAAAAACACTGCAGCCCATTGAGCAAAGCACTACGGCCAGCACGATAAAGCGGTTGAGTTTTAATATCAAATAGATATTTTTATATGGTGTTTTCATTTTTGAACTATATTTTTCAATGACTAAATTGGTTATATCGGTTGCTGCTGATTAAGTGGTGAAAAGTCTTAGGGTAAATGAAATGGCCCGCCGGTAGAGTTTGAATTTTAAAAACACGATAAAAACTATCGAACCCAGCTCTACAACCGGTGCAAAAAAACCGCTCCCGTAATCCGTACCGAATAGGTTTTCCCAAAAATTGGTGTTGATCTCCGTATACAGAGCATTAATAAACACATTAACCAGGAAGAATGCAGGCACCAGCATATATACTGCGGCATACAGCCTGAAAAAACCATAGGCCATCGAGCGAAACTTTTCAAATACCGCCAGGCTTAGTACCAGCGGAAAAAAGGCCTGCATAATACCCAAGAGGAAATAACGTTCCGCAAGGAATAAGGGATAGATGAATAAATCCAGAATCCATAGAAACAGGCTAATTAAAAATGCAAAGGTTTTAAAGCCATATAGTGGTGTGACTAAGGCCTCATAGAGTAAAGCCATAGCTTTACGCATCGCCCCCATAGGGGAGACATCTTCCTCGATGGGGATCTCCTGCATCTGCAGCGGAAGAAGGGCAGGGGCTGTATCTCGGTACTGGTTTTCAATAGCCACAAGAATATTGTCAAAGAAGCCCAGGATTTGCGTTGAAAAAATAACCAGCAGGACCACCGCAAAGTTCTTGGCCAGATCCGCGGGGGAAAGCCCCCAGGTATAGCCCTGCCTGTCGGCTATGCCTTCATTATACTTTTTAAGGATGTTGACCAAAAAGAAGAGCACCGCCAAGGTCTTCATGCCGACAATGGTATACCGAGAAAATTCGCTTTCCTGGATGGTTTGGAAAACACTATCGATATATTCGACTCCTACGGCCAATATAATTACCCCTTCCATCATCAAAAGCCTGTTTCCCGGTTATTAATCCTGTCCTGCATTTCCCGAAAAGAAATGATCTCTCGGTAACGCTTGGTCTTTAGCCGCACATCGGTGACCATCTCTTTCGACTCGAGTTCTTTTTGCTTTAAAATCTCCGCCCGCTCGGCATCACTCATTTTTAAATGATCACTTGATAAAATCTCATCGATAAAGCTTGCGGTTTCCAGGGAGTTATCTACCACGTCACTGAAGGATTGGGTCACCCTGCTTATTTCGTCGGGTTTGATATAAGGGGAATTCAAGATATCCCGAAGGTCATCCTGCATTACCGCAATAAGGCGTTGGTTGTTACGACCTATCTCACGAACGGCTTTTAAATCCTGTACCACGCTATTGACCTTCTCAATATTCTCTTTCTGTGCCTTTAAAAAGTTGACGGTCTTGACCAAGTTAGCAGTTTGCTTGGCCGATTCCACCAGGGATTTAACCAGGCTGACAAAGTTCGTATTATCATACACCGGCATCCCCTGGCAGGCAGCGCCTGCAGGCAAGCATAAAGCTAAGGCCAGTGAGAGAACCAAGGTTTTGTGTTTGTTTTTCATATCGAATTGTTTTAATTGTTAATTAGCGTTTCGGCCTTCCTGATGAATTCCTTGATTGCCTTTTCCATATTTTTGGTTTTTTTATAAATGGCCATTATGGCCTCGTTTTCGGTACCGTCGGTGAGGTAGGCAGCATAGACTTCGGGTGGTACTTCCAGGCGGAAAATGTTACTTTCTTTTCCGATCTTGATGAAGATCTCGGTGTACTTGCGCTTGCCGGTCAAATTATTCCTGATCGATTTCAACTGGTTGAGATCGTGGCTGGAAAGGCTCAAGCGCCTGGCCAGTTCTTCATAACCTTTTTCATTATTCAGGCTGTAAATCACCTGGGTGTTTTCCAGGATGCTTGAGGAAGTCGCATTATTAGGAAGCTGGTTTATGGATTGCAAGATGATTCCAATGGCACCGTTCTGTTTACGAATGGCCTGGTAGTAGAATTCAACGCTTTCCAGGACATTTTCAAATTTGAGTTGCTTGGCAAATTCATCAAAAAGAATAATTCCCTTTTCTGCCCTGTTTTTCCAGATCGTGCGTTGGATCGCTGACTTGATTAGTTTGAGCATCACCGAGAGGATTTCTTTATTGTCTTTGACTTCATCGAGTTCAAAGACAATCAGCCGCTTATCTTCAATCTTGTAAGTTTGATCTTCGCTAACTTCAAATAAGAAGCTGTATAGACCATCGGCGACATACTCCGAGAGCACGTGCAAAAAGTTGGTAACATTGAAGTAGTCGGGATGGATTTTAAGGGTCTCCAGCAGCTCATCTTTTCGCTGCTCGATAAAACGGTAAAAACTATCTAAGGAATGGTTTTCCTTGTTGTTTTTGTAATAGTAACGGAGGATCTTTTTAATGGCTACGGATTGCGCTTTGGTAACCTTATCATCTGAAGCAATGAGTTCTAATAGAAAAACCGAAAGGTCTTCTAACCGCTCTGGGCTAACATCATTGGGATTGGATATGTAGAAAGGATTGATCCCTAAATTCTTTCCGCTCTCGTAGCGCAAGACAGTGTACTTATCAGGATAGAGTTTTGCGAACTTCGTATAAGAACCTCCAAGATCGATAATCACCAGCCGAACCTCGTTTTCAAAATATTGACGTAGAATGTTATTGGCCAGAAAGGATTTCCCTTCCCCGGTAGGGGCGAAGATGGCAAAGTTCCGTGCCTTAATGCGTTTCTTTCCCTCGTCCCAAACATCTTTTAGCACAGGGATATTATGCTCACGGTCATTAAAAATGATACCTGTAGGGTCCGTTTTATAATTGGTGTTATTGATAAAAAGGCACAAGGCATGTTTTAGATCGGTCACATAGAGATCTTCATCGGAAAAATTGGAAGAGAAGCAGCAGTAGCTGTTCAGCAGGTAATTCTTTCGTTCTTCGCCTCTTGGAGCGTAAGGGGTAATGTCTAGTTCCTTGAGCTCAGCCTTAATTTTAGAAGCAATGCCTTCCAAATTACGAAGATCACGATCCCAGAAGATAACATTGAGATGGCCACGAATAATCCGCGCGTTATCATCGCTATTAATCTTTTCCAGGATTTCCTGAATCTTTCCTAGAACGACTTTGTTTTGTGATCCAAAGTTGGAACTTTTGCTAAGTTCTTCTACTTTTTTATCCAGTAGCTTGCGCCATTTGTGTTTATCATCCAGGTAGAGTACCTGGTTGACTATATGGTTTTCTCTTAAATGAAGCCCCAGCCCATCAATAAACCCCTGGTGAAATACAAAATCATCGGATGTAAATTTCTCATTGGTCTTGCTCGACTGTACCCTTTCGCCAAAGCACAGCTCGCTATTGATAGCCAGGGCATCAAAATAATTATCCCCAGTTTGAATATGTTGTTTTTCGAGTAGGATATCGGTATCGAAACCCTCATTGAAACCATTAAAATATTCCGTAGTGAGGTTTTGGATTTCCTTTGCTTGAAACGCTTGTATAGAAACCTTTCGGCTGTTAGCGATAAAGGAAACACAATCGTTGACCGAGCCGATAAAGCTTTTAAGGTTGGCATCCAGTTCCCTTATAATTTCTTTGGAAACTTTTCGAAAAGGGTTTAGGTATTTGGAGTTGTTTAAAGCTTTGTTCCTGGCCAGGGTGAAAAATATTAAAGAGCGGTGCGCTATATATTCCCGATCTTTAAAATGATCCCGTGTGGCTTTTTCTAAAAAGGTTTTGTTTGGAAGTGACGTTGCAGTGAATGCTTTCTTCTCATAAATATCCTGCTTATGCACTACTGTACCCACCGGCAGGGTTTTAAGCGCCTGAAACCAAGTGGCGTGCAGGTCTTCAAAATCTTTTTCCGATAAGGAGTAAATTTCAGGAAGGTCAAGCCGGTAACATAGGACAACGTTACCGTTTGCGGCAAAAACAACATTGTCCCGAATATCGGTAATAGGCCAGTGAGAGGCGAGGTTAATCTTTTTCATAATGGATACCTGAGTTTCTTTTATTACTGATCATTTTTGGAAATGCCCCGGTCATCTGTAGAAATTCCAGGAGCCTACTGATACGGTTTAACCCGATATACAAGAATGCATTAAAGAGCAGGGCGCTAATAATCACACCCAGACTGAAGGAGAAAATGATCACCAGTAGGGACGCGATTATCGAAAGCATCATTAGCGCGAATAGGGGAAGGGAAAGCCCAAAGATTACCGCACCTTTTCGAATGTTCTTATAAGGTTCATACTTTTTCATAATTGTTCCTTTGTGTATTTTTAAATCTGGCTTAGCTTCCGATCTAGACTACAATGGTGATCAAATAGGTGAAGATTCCCACCACAGCGCCTGCGATTAGAACAAAGACCAACACTCGGGTTATTCCTTTTTTGAGATCGGAGTTTTCCCCAAAGAAGTGACCGGCATTAAAAAGAAAGCCGACTAAAAAGATGACTCCAAGAATGATTGGAAATATATTCCTTATAGTATCGGAAATATCGGCTACGGAATCTTCGATCCCACCGATTTGCGCAAAAAGTGACGTGGATAGCAACGAGAAGAATGTTGCCAGAAAGATTGATTTTTTCATAACGAAGGATTTTAAATTTTTGACTCGTTTTCATTATGAGAAAATTAGAAATTTAATGACTTAAATAATTGAAAATCAATAAATTGTGAATAAAATATTATTTGTATTAGATTGATTTTCAATGCTTTCATTTAGCATTAAATAATATTAGTTTTTGGAAGAGGCTTGTTAATAACTGGAAATGTGGAAAGGGGAGGAGGGGACAAAAACATCAATTTTGTGATTTTGTTCCAGAATATGTGCATCAATTTTGACAAGAACCGGCAACCAGAAAACGAATTGTTATTGAAGTTGGACACGGGGGAAAAGATTCAATTCAGGCACCATTGGAATAAATGACATTGAAGGAAGAAATTATGTTGAATATTGGATTGGAAATTTTAAGGCCCAACAAAAAGTCAGAAACACCATTGGATATTTTATTGACCCGTTATAACCACAAGCTTTTCTTCTTATAAGAAAGAGCTATAATTTGGCCAAGCATTTTAACTATTCGGATAATTCAGAGGATAGTGGTAAACGTTGGCAAGAACGAATCTGGAAATTCAAAAGGAAGCTGTATGGTTTGCCTATCAATTGCAGAACCAAAAAGCAATTAGGGTTTGAAAGTAGGGGTGTGAAAGTTCGAATTGTCACGTGTTAATTAAAACTGTTTATGAATGTTTAACTGCGCTTTTGGGATTCAGTTAATTTTCGAGCTTTGTCTCTTATAGTACTAGATTGGATAATAAAAATTATATTAACTAGGAGTGAGTTAGGGATGGAAATTACTAAATGTTTAAAAGAGATTTTAATTGAAGCTTATAAATACTCCTTATAAATCTTGAATTAGATAGGTCTTTAAGCTGGAATCGTCAAAACTTAATTTTTTTAAGGACTCTTCGTGGTCATAAAAAAGCACAATATTCTTTTTGAGAGTACTTTTAGATGACCAATAGACCATACCCTGAACATCTAAATCGGGATTATATCGTAGATATTCTGTAATTACTTGTGTTGGCAAATAGTCGAGAACAGAATTTTTATTTTTTATAGGCAGGCTAATTTCTTTCATAAAAGTTTTCATAAAAAAAATTATGTCCCTAAATCGATTGTTATCTCTATCCAAAACTGAAGGTATATCCGGAAGCTTCGTAAGGTCTACAAGTTGTAATTTCTTATTGTTTTTGAATATTACAGTTGTATAGTAAGGACTTGAGGTGCGACTCTTACGAACTACTTCTTTGATAGTTAGATCTTTGTTTTGGCTACAATAAAACAAAGATATTCCCGCAGCATTCATCCTACCTGATGTTTTATTGAGAGAGTTTGGCAAGGAGGCAATATGCGAAGCTTCAGATACTTCATCTATTATTTGGTGTTGTCTAGTTCTATAAAACTTTGAGTTTTCAGGAAGTTCAATTATCATATTGTTCTTTAAAATGGCATATTGAACCTGATGAAGTATGTCCGCGGGGTCAGATAAATTCCATTGTTTGAAAGTATTGGGAAAATGAAAAGCGAAGCGAGCTTTATGTCTTAGAACTAATTTAAAGTGATTCCATAGGTCGTGAAGAAAATCCTCGTGAGAACCAAATTCGTCTCGTTTACAGTATAACTGGTCAGTTTCTAATTGATTATAAATATCTTCTATTAGTTGGTCGTCCTCAATTCGTAAATCAAAGGGATCATTCCACCACACTTCACTAAATGGCATTACATTTCCGCCGTAACCATATTTTGAATCTTTCTCTAAAAATCGACTATTAGCCGGATCTTCGTAAATGTAGTTTAGTCCATCTGCTAATATCTCAAGAACTGATTCTAACTCTATTACAACCCTCACTTTCCCACAATAAGAGCAGCGGCTTTTTTTTCCATTTTCCTCTATATGATTATTGATGTAATCATCGTAAAAATGGTTTTGACAGACAAAAGACCCAATATTGAAATAATACCCTTCTTCAGGATCTCCAGGTTTATTAAAACGTCTTGTCCAAGCCATATAACATTCAGCTTTCTTGAGGTTGTTAAATAATTAAGTTTCGGAAGAATATATTTTAAATTTTTATCCAAAAATGATCGAGATTAACTTCATCTTTCTCTCTTTCCACTTTGGACTTGTAATGACTGTAATGCGCATAGTTTTTTTGTAGTTTTAATAACTCACTTTCAGACCAAATAGGGTATAATTCCGCTATCCAAGAATTTATATTTTTTAACCAATATTGATATTCTTCTTTCTCTACAAATGCCAACATTCCACAATGAGAATGACCAGCTCCGTGTTTTCCTAATTTGAATCGTTCGATTCCACCGTTTGGATTTCCAGCTGTTGTTTTACCTACAACATATTCTTTTTCACGAGAACTTATGGGTGTGGGTAATCGTTTAGCTTCCATTACAAAAGAAGGTTTATGGTCTCTGCCTTCTTCAATCATTGAATAAAATACATCGGGAATACCTTTAGTTTTATGATAAATATCCCTGTATTGAGTAGCAACCATTAACGATGTGGAAAGCTTTTGTAGTTGAACAGTGTTTTGTGCTATGAAGACTTGAGTTAAACTATCCTCATTCCAATCGGAATTTTTATGCGTATGTATGGAATGAATGAAGGGTTTTGCGGTATTCGAAATACTTTCCAAAATCTTACGACGAATATCTTCTGCAGAAATGTCTATACTTAAAGAAGCCTCAATGCTGTCTTCAGAAAAATCATCGACCACCATTCTTAATTTATATTTTTCACTAAATCAATTAAGGTCTTATCAGCATCCCTGTAAGCTTTATGAGAAAGCCAGTACCTTTTTTGATTTGGTTTAACAATAACTATCGTATTGTCGGAATGATAATACCGAACAATCCTTTGGGAGTTTAATCTACTTGAAATCTGAAAATTGGATAATGATTCAATCTCTTGAAGACCATCTTTTTTCCAGTTTATTTCATTTTTAGATGATGCCGAACTATATTTAAAAACTACACATATATAACTGCTATCATAAAGCTCGCAAACTTCATAAACTTTAAAAGTTTGCTTTCGATTATTTTGTATGTTGTTTAGTAGTTTACAATATTCAATACCATATAACTCAATTGTATTTTTTAGTTCATTTCCTTCAAGTTTATCCAAAATCACAGAACGTTCTCCGTGCCGTAAAAAGTCTTGATAATATGTGTTGACGTCATCTATGATATTGAGATCTATATGGCTGAAAAACTCTTTCCTATCCTCAACATATGGCAAGGTCATATAATCTTTTTTTAGGATAGCGGAATTCAAATTAATTAATACTTGACTACTTGTACAGAATATAAAAAAGCGATAAAAGTCAGAGTTTTTCTCAAAATTATTAGCAATACTCCGCAAAACCTTTAAATTATTAGTTTCTGATTTTACGGATATTAATTTGTCCTTGAACGAAAAAGACTTTTGGGTATTCAGAAAAACTGGTAATTTTTCTGTACCCATATTTTCCCATAGAATTACATTAGGTGATTCAAAAAATAGTCTTTGAGGGACTTTTGAAAAAATAGTATTATTAGGTATCGATTCTAACTGTCGGTAATCAATCCCTCTTGCAGTGATAGCTGACGTAGGCAAGGTTTCGAGTTCGTACATATAGCTCGGTTGCATTTTCCCATGAGACCCTTTTTGATAGCCTTCCATCGAAACACAATCTTCAGATTTCAGATAGTCTTCAAAATCATCTAGCACTTGTGATTTAGCTATCAAACTTGCAATCCTACCACCACCTAATAAGTTGATTTTCCAAATAAAGTGATTATTTACCGCATCATTTCTATTAACGAAATGAAAATCGTATTCATCCACCTCAAAAACTATACGTTCTTTGACCGCTTTAGTTCTCCTAAAGATTAAATGCAGGATATTTTTACTAAAATCTGGTTTTTCATTACGTAGAAATATAGCGGCACTAGCTACATCTGCGCCATCCCACAGACTGTTATTACGCCCTAGTGGGGTGAAATCAAGGACTTGAAGCACATTATAATTTGAAAACAACCTATCCTTAAATTCCGTTGAACTTGTATTGTAGAGAAGACTGGATGATTTGATTATGAGGCATTGCAATCCGCCAGGCTCTAAAAATTCTAAAGCTTCGGATAAAAACTTCAACGCAATTTGACCTTGCGGAACATCTATGTTTTCCTTCTCCCACTTTTTATTATATAAGTTAAGGGCTCCACGGTCAAAAGGTGGATTGCCAATAATTCTTGAAAACTTCTTATTACTTATTTTTTTGAAGTCAGCTCTTTGTTCAGAATCTTTATCTTCTTTAACCAATAAGTGCTCTATAAAAAAGTCAGAATGTAAAATTTGATTTTCTGTAAGGTCACTAAATTTTAATTCGTTGATAATCTGTTTAGGAGAAAGCTCGTCGCAAAGTGCGAGACAAAGACTAAAGGCTGCAAGTTTGGTTGCCTGATACTCTTTATCAACACCATAAAGACATTCTAAAATAGTCTTTAAAGTTTGAATATTTGGTTGTTTTAGGTCGTTCTGTAAGCGCCACCATTGTACCAATCTTTTAAAAGCCAATACAAGGAAAATTCCCGATCCGCAAGCAGGATCCAAGATTGTAAATGATTTGATGTCAATACTGCCATACTGATGTAACGGCATAATTTCATCAACTAATAACTGCGCTAAATGGGATGGTGTGTAAAAGATGCCATCTTTTTGTTTTTTCTCTTTTTGGCTAAACAAGGTATCATCGCCCCCAGCCAAAAACTCTTCGTAGATACGACTTATCAATTCTACGGGAATATAACTGAATTCGTAATATCTTATTAGTTCAAGAATCTGATTGTGGCTTTCTTCGGGTCTTTTATAAGCTTTCAAAGCTTCAACAAGACCATTTAAATTTAAAGTAGGTATTAAATTCTTCTCTTCGGAGTTCCATTCAAAAAGATTACCATTTAAATCGTGCTGTAAATCATCTAACAGAGCCACAAAATTTCCATTAGACAGAACGTCTACAAATTCTTGGCAACTGCCATATTTCTGGAAATATTTTTGGTTAAAAGAGCTATTACCATCTGGGTCTTTTCTTTCCTCTAAATATTTAATCATTATCGACTGAATAATGATTTTTTTTATTATTCGCTCATCGGCATTGGAATTTGAGAATGCAATTTGTTTAGCTATCTCTCTTATCCATCGTATAAGGATATCGTAGGAAGATGCATTGAATTTAAATTTATTTTTAACACTAGATTCTTCCCAGAACGTTCCTGTTTTTATCTTAACGGCAAAATTTGCGTTATAAAGTTGATGAGCCTTGGCTATATTATTTAAACTCGCCAAATAAACAGGCTTATTATCATCTTGAATATGTTGTGTGCAATCGAGTATTTTTATTTCCGTCTTGTAAAAAATACAGACAATAGGAACAGCACCGTTGCTCCATACCATTTTTTGAATATTGCTCAAATGGCTCTCATCAGAATCTGATTGAGTAAAGTCGTAAATATAAATTTGCGCTTTGAACTTGTTAATTTCATTTCGGAAAAAAACTGCCGAAGCCTCAAACTTTATTGCTTTTTCAAGTTGAAGTTTTACTGATAAATCTTCTGTTTGCTTATAATCATCAGTAAAGAAAAGACAATGATTGTTCTCTTGGTTAAAACCAAGAGAATTCAATCCGTCTTTAAAAGTTTGAGATAGTTGCAAAAGGTTAAGATTTTTACACAAAGATAAAATTTAACGTCACAATTCGGATGTTTAAACAAGCCTATTTACTTTAAGAAATATTTTATAAGGTAGTTATCATTACCAGTGACACTACTAGTAATAGGCTTCTACTTTCTCTTATCTCTAACCACTTTTTCAAAAGCAATTAAATTAAACAATTCCCGCATCCGGCTGCGAACACGGTTACCGTAACGTTCTTCCAATTCTTCAGCATTCAAATTAGTGGTAGCATGTGTTTTTACTTTTCTATTGGTTTCCAGGAAAAGGTCATATCGGGAGAGTAGTACTTCTCCCATAACATTCAGGTCTTTACCGTAAAATCTACCGGGCGGTTCAACGCCCATATCATCAAAACAGAAAAACCTGGAACTTCCATATTCTTCTATAGTTTTATATCCCAAATGATTAAAACTAAAGGTTACATTTCGGCAAGGGATCATTTCGTAAGGGCGTTGTGCGGGCACCAGGTGCCTTAATAATTTCATCAAAGAAGTTTTACCGCAGCCTACTGGACCTGAAAGTAGTATCCCTTTTTCGATATCAATTTCAAATTTATCGCAGGTAGCCTTGTCCCTGATGAAATAAGAACATAACTTCAATAGGATTTTTTTGTCTTTCTTATAAATTTTGAAATTCTTCCCGAAGAGCAATTTTCCTTTGGCATCAAGGTAGACCAGAATTTTTTCAAAGTCATAGTGCACACACTTTCCGTCAAACCTGCCTAAG
>NZ_JAVRHP010000090.1:0-13148 GCF_031846505.1 Autumnicola edwardsiae | reverse complement strand
ATTTCGGTAGGTCAACCGTAGTACGGTCTTTTTTTAACAATTTTGGAAGATCGAAAAATGGGAATTATCTATTCTTCGCTCTTATCCATTTCGGAAAGTAGTGAGGTCGCTAATTGATCAAGGAATAACGTCCTGCTATTTTTTCTGCCCTTGATGTCCTGGTTGGTTTTGTAGATATCCCTTGGTGTATAATCAAAAATTTCCTGAAGCTTTTGGGAAACTTTCATAATGCTAAGACCATTCTGGTTCCGAAGTCCATTATACCATAGGGCATAAACCAATTCCACCCAATCTGAATTCGTAAATGGCCAATGTATTTTTTCGGTAGCGTGCTGCTTTACCTTTTTCCCATTAAGATTATTTTCAAGATTGGACATTCGTTCATCCAGATAAATAACCAATGTATTGTAGGCTTTGAATTTACCTAAGAGCATATCCCTGGGCGTGCAAAAGTCAGGGTCCTGAAAATAGAATTTAGAAGTAGTGATGTGATAGCTATCCAGATAATCCCGGGTGTAATATTCTTTGTCGAAATGGGAGGCTCCGGAATTGACATACTGCCCAAAATCCAAATTGTACAGAAAGAAACGGTTTAGCTTACCAATTTTCTTTTTTATGAATTTAAGCTGGGAGTTTTTATCTGCTTTTGGAAACTGGATTTCAAAGGAATGAATTTCTGAGAAATAAATAAGATGAACAAGGGGAGCCTGTTTTATAGTTTTGAAGAATTCAATTTCGGCTTCAGTTGAGTCAAAGCCTTTAGCTATGACTTCTCTTTTGAGTGTACTGAGTAGGTTGCGACATACTTCAATAGAACGATAGGATTGCTCAAGGATATTCTTACTGTGAAGTTTTATTTCCTTCAGTTCTTCCAATAGCTTGTATGAGAGCAATTCTGAATCCATCTGTAACAATTTTACTGTAAAGCCTCATATATTTCTTTAAATGAATGGTTAGATAGTTAGTTATAGGTCAGTCGATTATGAATAATAAAAAAGGAAATTGGGAAGTACTCTTATGACAGCTAAAGAACCTCCTTGAAGATAATTACAAATACCGTTATTATCAGTAATCGATGCCGTATTTTATTACGGAAATGTCCGTATTTTCCTACGGAATAAGAACTAAAAGCCCAATAATATAACGAAGCTATTTTTTCTTTGGCTCGAAGCGGGATATAAATTGACCTCTATTCTTGACTGCAGTTTTTTTAAAAATATTTGAAGCATGTTTAGAAACAGTGCTTTCTGCTATGAAAAAATCTCTGGCAATTTCTTTATAAGATAATCCTCGTAAAATGGATAATGCAATTTCAACTTCCCTTCTTGTCAGATCTCCATAGATTATTTTGTTTTTCAGGGCTTCATTCCCTTTTACTTTTTGAAAAGCAAAGACTTCGAAGGCTTCAGGCTTATTCTTCAGAAAACGGAGGTATCTATTTACTTCAATAACTGTTATTGCATAGAAAGCCAGGTTCATTACAGTGAAGGTTAACCATTGATAATTCCTATAACTGTTAGTATGGGCAAGAGGGCTATGCAATAGATACTTAGGATGGCTAATTTATTTTTTTTAGAAACAAATGAATTTGGATTGTCGAGGATTGAAATCCTCCGGTAAAATAAACCTAGAAAAATAAATGCTATAATTGAAATCGGGATCGTAAAAAGGAACCTGGCTGTATCTAAAGAATTTGTAAGGAAGTAGGGAATTAAGAATAACAGAATAAAACTACAACCTACCAGTATAGCAATATTGGGAATAGTGGAACTGAACTTTAAAAATTCGATATCATAGTCCTTATACAAATAATAAATTATGTAAACACATAGTGCTATTGCCACGCCATAAGTAATGATGTATTGAACTATAATTGGTTCAGGAAAATTATCCGTAGGCAAAAATCCCCCGGTTAAATTGTAGGTAATATATAGCAGCCCGAGAGTAATATACCTTCTTAGACTCAGGCGTTTCAACTTTAAATTTTGAATGACAGCAATAAGTACGATAATGGTGTCAATCAATAGGTAAAAAAAGGTCGTCCAATGGATTGAGGTGCCAAACATCATTGTTTCTCATCTTTACGCTCAAATTTATTTGTCTCTAAATTTTTGGTAACATTGCTCCAATGAAAAATCCTGCCGTTCATAGCAACATATACATCAGGTTTTAAAAATTGCAATGAGCATACGGCATAACCTAGATTAAAAGGTGCATCTGTATTTTGAGAGGATCCCAGAATAAAGGAACCGGTGAGAACTATCGTTTTATTTAGGTTAAGTTTTCCTATATGCGCCGCAGTATCTTCCATAGTAAAAGTACCGTGGGTAATTAATATTTGTTTTGATTTACATACCTTGATTCTTTCCACCAAGTAGTTACGGTCATCAAGTGTTATAAAACGACTATCCTTTTTGAAAATATTTTCAATAGTATATTTAAAAGAAACATTGGCCGATTTAAGAAAATCTTCAATGGAAAATTTATTCAAGTTTCCAGAATGATTACCATATTTTTCATAGTCGATATCCTGAATAGTGCCACCAGCAGTTAATATTCTAATCATAAACTTCAAATTGTTGCTTAATAAAGAGATTAATTACCTGTACCTGATCCGCCACTAAATACGTTTAGCACGCCAAATAAAACTACAGCGAGATATACCAGCAGAACAGCACCAAGAGTAGCGACTTGCCAACGGTGGAATCCGTCTTTATTGTCTTTACCTCCCCAATGAATGAAAGCAGCATAAAGAATTCCCACTAAGCCAACAAAACTTAGAACGGTCGCAAACAGCGGAAAGTTACTTACCGGAAGGCCCACCATGGCTAGTGGAAAAAAAGCAATGGTTAAGGTAGTGGCGTGATCTCCAATTACACTGGTCACACCAGAGGTGATTTGGCCACTTTTGGCTACGCTCCAGGTGGCAAATATTTCCGGAAGGGCAGCCATAGGTGCTGTAATAAATAAACCACCCACTACTTTGGACATTCCAAGGGCAGAAACAATATTTTCTGTGGCGCGAACTGTAAAAAAAGCGCCCACACCCAACGCAACCAAACCTGCCAAAGCAAGCCACACCTCGTTCTTTTTCCATTCCACATTTTCACTGTCTTTTCTCCCTCTGAACAGGGCCTGAGTTAAATATATTAAATACATTCCTAACATGACCCAGCCATCTATAGGCTGTAATCCCCGCCATTGCGGAGGAACGGTCAATATAGCCACAACAGCTACAATAACTAAATAAGGAATGGCTTGTACAGTGACGGCAGTAGAATCTACTTTAAGAAGATGTTCAGCAAGATGTTCTTTATGATCTTTATCAGCATTTTTCTTTTTAAGATGTCTGGTAGCTATATAGGCGGTAATAACCATAAGTGGAATGGCAATTACGTTGGAGCCGAACATGGTTCCCAGACCAATATCACCCACCCCGGTAACAGCACTGGTAATATTTATACCTATCTCAGGGCTTGCTGCCGCCACGCCTATTAAGGCTCCACCGGCAGCGACCGAAAAGCCCCATTGTTTCCTTAGTTTTTTTAAAGGGGTGGCTAAATGTTCAGCGCCCCAATGGGCTGCCCACACGGCAGCTAACAGTACCACTGCCCATATCCAGGAACTCATAAAACACCTGCTTTTAGAAATGAAATAAGAATAAAAAGTTGTTCTGAATTTTTCATAGTTGTAAAGTTGATTGTTACATTTTTGTGAATAAACTTTTTTCCGAAAAAGTTGAAAAAAATAGTTTATCCCTCTAAGTCATAGAACCATTCTTCCGCTCTTTTAATAGCCTCGGTAATAGCCTCTTTTTCTGTAAGTTTTCCCTGTTTCATAAGCTGGTTAGCTATATCAAGGGCTTTTTCTTTAATAATCGGATCCAGCAAATCGAGATCCGTCCTAAAGTCTTCAAACATCCAGTCCATATTGGCTCATTTGATGGTGGAACAATTCCTTTTTTTTAAATAATACTTTTGTTTAGAGGAAATATTTACTGAAGTCTTTTTCTCTTCTGATATCTTAGAAATGATTTTGTGATAGTACCTTCATCACGATCAAAGGCTTTCAAGGATTTTTTCTCTATTAAAAAATTTTCAATTTATACCCATACGGTCCATCTCGTTAATGGTTAAAGTTATTCAATGAAAAAATCCTAGTCCTACGAGTAAATAAAAAAGAATAACTAGTACAACTACGACAAGTAGCATAAAAATTCCGAAAATTTTGTCCTTTTTAGTAATTTTACTTTTCGAAGGTTCCTTCTTCTTTTTCCTATAGCTTTTTCTTCTGTTTTTCGGATTTACAGACATAATGGTGGTTTTCTAATACTCTTTTGAATTCGTACCTTTTGATATTTTTCTTTCGATAAAAACATCACGCTCCTAGCAACTAGTCTAATTTTTAAAACCAGCTAAAAGTCATTTTATTTGGTTCTTTTCTTTTCTGCACTATTGCGGGAACACGAAAGACATTTTCTCTGACATTGAGCTAAATCTCGTACAAATATGCTGTTTCACATTCACAGGTTTCTTTGTTCCATTTCTGCTTTAGCGATTCCTTTTTCCAGTGCTTCTTCTATCGTGCACTTAGTATCCTGAAAAAATATTTCGGCATATTTTATGGCAGATGTCCTCACTGGTTCCTCCAACACATTCAGTCTTTTCTCATAGCCTTTAAATAATTCTTTGCTCATATTATTTGATTATTTACAACATACTGATTTTTACTTACTACTCGACCTTTTTCCTTTTTCTTTAGAATGTACTTTCTACTGCTAAGAAACGGTCATTTAGACAATTTTAATATCCTTATCGCACCACGCATTACAAAAGAGAATACAATCCCTCCAATGATCAAATCCGGCCACTTACTATCTAGAAAATAAACCAGTATACCAGCCACAATCACCCCACCATTCACAATAATATCATTGGAAGTGAAGATGGCACTGGCCTGCATATGCGCTTCCTTACTTTTGGCTTTGTTGATCAACCAAAGCGAAATAAGATTACCCAGTAAGGCAAAAATGGAAACAATGATCATCCATTGAAACATTGGTATTTCACTTTCACTAAAGAATCTTCTTAAAATTTCCATAAATCCAAGTGTTGCCAGAGCCATCTGAAAGTACCCGCTAAATTTTGCCACTTTCTTCTTTCTTGAAATAGCACCACCTACCGCGAACAGACTTAGTGCGTACACTATGGAATCTGCCAGCATATCCAGGGAATCTGCAATAAGACCCATAGAAGACGAAATCCAACCCGTAGTCATTTCGATAAGGAAAAAACCAAAATTGATTCCCAAGACCCACCAAAGAATCTTTTTTTGCTTGGATTGGTCTTCCCATACGGGAGGCTCGGCTTCTTCGGTTCCCTGGAGCGTATCCCCGAGTTTTAAACTGGCTATCGAAGTTTGTATATCTTCAATTCCATCCAAATGATACACTTGCAATTTTCTATTGGGTATATCAAAATCCAGGTATTTTACTTGAGGGTAAGTCTCCAATTTCATCCGGATCATTTGCTCTTCGGAAGGACAATCCATTTTCTGAATGGTAAAATTTGATCTTTTCATTTAAATTTTATTTAGTACCACAAAATTATTTCTGCTAAACATTTGAAAATAGTCTTAGTGTTCAAAATTAATGGAAATAACCTTGCAACAGAAGTGCATTATTTCCCATTGCATCTATTGCAAGTACCTTTAACCATCAAATTGGCTTCCATCGCTTTAAATCCCGGTGGCAAATTTATATTTGGGATCTTTTGCTCTGTTAAGCATTGTGTCTCATTACAATTGGTACGATGAAAATGAAGATGCAGATCACTATTTATTTCACAATTACAACCTGCTTCACAAAGGGCGTATTTTGCCACCCCGGTGCCATCTTCAATTTTATGTACGATGCTCTTTTCTTCAAAGGTTTTTAGAGTGCGGTAAAGGGTAGTCCTTTCAGATTTTTCAAAAGCTGCCTCTATATCCGTCAGACTCACGGCTTTTTCCTGGTTTTTCAGGAACCGGTATATCAGCAAACGCATTGCCGTGGGACGGATGGTTTTATTTTTCAAAAAATTTTCTGTCTGGTCCATTTTTGTTCAATTAAATTCAATTCGCTGTATTCTCACCGCATTCAGGATAGCCAATAGAGCCACACCTACATCTGCAAAGACGGCTTTCATAAAGATGCCACACCAAGAGCGCCCAACACTAACACAATGGCTTTTACCCCAAAGGCCAAAAATATATTCTGCCACACCACTTGTTTTGTCTTCTTTCCTATCTTAATGGCCATCGCAATCCTTGAAGGTTATTATAGCCGATTTTCTTATTTGTTTATAATTTAATATTCCTAATATCAGTAATATAGGTATAATAGCGGTATCAAATATTTGTAGATCTATTAGCCAAATAATAATTGTGCTAAATAATAATGCCATTAATAAAAAAGCCAAGAGAATACTTGATTTATTTTTGATCATTAAAGGAAGGTATAGTAGATATAAGGGATTACACCAAAGAATATTTAAATTATTTCGAACCTCCGGATGATCAGAAAAAAGCCACATTAACGACAGCACCAGGCCGGCTCCACCTATTAAAACTATTACTGCTATTTGAGCTGGCCGAGGAAAGCAAAAAAGAAAAAGTAAAAATAAAAGAGAAAAAATCAAGATTGGAGAAAACCAATATTGAGGACTTCTTTTGTTTCTATTTTCAACTGTATTTAAGGTCTGTTCCAACTTCACCAGCGGTCTTCCATTCAATTGGGAATCACTAATTTCCTCTTTTAGATATATTGGCAAAAAGGTACTTTCAAATTTATTGGCGTTCTGATCTATTGACTTTCCTAATACCAGGTTGATGCCAAATCTCAGCCAGAGATGATCTGCAAGGTGATAATTAATTAATTGTCTATAAGATACCTCTAAATTTTCTTTAGGAAAATTAACACCTATTTCGCTCAATAGATCTCGAATCTCAGTCGAGCAATTTTTTTTTAAAAAAGAATAGTAGTACTGCCTATTTTCTGGCTTGTATAAGTAATTAAGCTTAGTTAGGAGTTGGATTTCCTGTTTTTCTGAAAGATTTAGTTTCTGTTCTAACACCAGCCTATTCTCTCTTGTATATTGCTCAAGAAAATCCTCCGTCTTTTGGATGCCTAAGTAGTACTTGAGTTTTCCTCTTATAAATTTGAAAGTAAAATTGGGGCTCTTAAAATCAAACATTCCAAAATTGTAAACCAAATCTAATGATTGATCTTTATCTTTGATTCTAATTGCAGAATGTCCAAAAACTGAATATACTTCATCACCGGGTGAACAGGTAAGAATGCTAATTTCCAGATGATTGTCAGAATAACTCGATTGACTAATCAAAAATATAATGAATAAAATATTTTTCATTTTTGGGAAAATGTGCTAACCTCTCGTATAAAAAGCAGAGCTGGCAAGCTTGATTGTCCGTCTACGTTCACTAAAGCTTTAGCGGAGGTGAAAGGACAATTAGGCTCAGCAAGCGAGAACAAAGCTGCGATTCAGGACGGGTCTAAGCATTGATTATATAGTCTTACACATTGGCTTTCAGAGATTTTTTTTCTTTACTAATTATGGAACTAGTTATAAACAGAATTGCTCCTAAAGTGATAGATACATCTGCCATATTAAATATACCTGTATGAACAGGACCTAACTCTAAATACATAAAATCTGTAACACTTTCACGAAGAACACGATCCAAAATATTTCCAATTCCCCCACCAATAAAGAATGTAATTGCAACAAAATTTAATTTTGAAATATCTTCTTCTTTGAACAACAAATAGAATAAATAAATCAATACTAAAGTTGGTAACAATTGAAAAATAAACAACTTAAGGGTCGGGTGAAATTTGGATCCAAATTCTAGTGCGGCACCTGTGTTTTCTACATTTGTCAAAACAAAAGTATCATTAACTACCTCAATTCTTTCGTGCGCATCTATATTTCTTCGCGCTTCTTTTTTTGTGATTTGATCACAACTAACATTTGATATTATTAGTATAAGTCCGATTAATAATTTTGTCAGTCGTTTTGCTTTCATTGGTTCAATGAATTTTTGTTAGGTTTGTTTGTATCGTTTAGCTTTTGTTAGTTGCCGGGGTTCTTCTTTCGATTTAGTTACTTCTATTACTTACGCCTTTTAATTCTTCTTTACATTTCTTTATTACTTCTTTCCAATCACCGCGCCAAGGAAGCTGGCAAAAGCAGTCGTGACTTATCTATATTTAATTCTGTCAAGTCTTCCGGTCAGCCGTTTTAGAAATATTTTTACTGCTATACTCTCAAGAGCTTAATTACTCGTGAATAGACTTTTTAAAGATCTCTTTTCTCTAGTTCCGCTTTTGCGATTCCCATTTTCAATGCCTCCTCCATTCAACTGCCAATAAAATGAGACCTGTCTGGTATTTATTGATTTTTTCCACTTACTCTTCTGTAACCAATTCTTGTGAGGATTGCAATTTGCCTTTTTGATTCCGATTCCTCCAATGGAAAAAAACTATAATGGCAAGTACCAGGAGCTGCGCCAAGATTGACTGTAAATTCGGGTAAATACCCAATAAATCTATATGCAGAGCAAAATCTACGGGTGAAATTGGGATGTAACCTGCCTCCTGAAAGGCCATAATTCCTTTGCCGGCCAAAACAACTGCCAGTACTGCCACCATATAAGAAGCCAATTTGAAGAATTTCCCGATAGGCAGTTTATTGGTGAACTTCAGAAAAACGATGGTAATAATGGCTATTATAACAATGGAAGTCAATAAGGCCCAGGGAATAGCAGAATTAGCAACATCAGGATTGCTCAATTTAAGCGATGAAAGAAACAGAACCACTTCAAAAGCTTCCCTAAACACCACAATGAACGAGAAAATAAACAAGCCTATCCCATTTCCGGTTTCAGAAATGCGGTTTATTTTATTTCTTATGAAGTGTTTCCACTTCGATATTTCAGAATGGGAATGAAGCCAAATACCTGCAAAGAGCAACACCAGAACAGCCAGAATAGCTCCAACACCTTCCATCAATTCTCTTGATGCTCCGCTTAAATTGATAAGTTTATCTACAAAAAACCAACTCACCACACCAATCAGTACAGCCAAAACCCATCCGGAATGGACGGCCACCACTGCGCGTTTAATTTTCATAGGTTTTAGAACCCGGAGAATAATGAGGATAATCAGCAACGCTTCCAATGCCTCCCTGATAAGTATTGATAATGCAGCACCATAAATAAATGCAAAGGAATAGTCCCTTTCTGCTAATATAGATTTAGCAGAGGTTATTTTTTCTTTAAGCTCATTGTAATAATTTTTCGCACCTATTTTGTTGTTGTTTTGAAGTGCTTTTCGGTAAGCAATCATATCCCGCTCAATATCCCTCACCAATGAAGGCGCAGATGCACCCAATATATTCTCCACCAGCTCAACTCCTTCAAGGTAGGAAGTCAAGGCATATTTCTCGGCAACTTTATTATTGCCTTTTTGGAATACATCATAAGAAAGATTAAGGTTTTCCATTGCCACGTCCAAAGGATTTCGTCTTTCGGGTTCATAATGGCGTACCTGACCAACTGTTATACTGCTGGAAGATTTATTCAAAAAATGTTGCAATTCTTCATCGTTCCATTTGCTGATGCTGTCAAGATGTAAATTGGAAGACAATTGAGCTTTTGAAATTTCTTCATTGTGCTTTAGTGACAGCACGTAAAAAGATAAGTCCCAAAGCTCTTTTTCGGAAAGATGATTGTATGAAGCCATCCCAGTGCCCTCAATCCCCAATTTGATGACATTGTAAGCCTGAAGTGGAGATAATTGAGCTTCGTGGAAATTGGTCGGGGCAGGGTTTAAATTTCTACCTAAAGCACCGTCCCCATATCCCTGGCTTCCGTGACAGGACACGCAATTATTTTGGTACAAGACAGCTCCATTCTTTAACGAGGGATATCGGTTAGGTGTAATTTTTAAAATCCCCAGATTGAGAATTCTGTTTTTGATATTTAATGCAATTGTAGATATGACTTCTGCCTCTCTTTTTTCAACAATAGCTTTTTGTAATTCCTGCAGAGGTTCATGAAGCTTTTCAAACCTGGTGTTATTAATTGTAGGTGATAGATCCTGCTGAAGTGCAATGGCTTTTTCTGCAAACTCGGTGATTTCGGCGAATTCAAACTCATTGATTACTTTGCCACCCTCCACCGCTACCGAATAGTCCTTGGAAATATAATCCAGTAAAGTCACCAAAGTGCGTAGATCGGTATCGTTTTCTATTCCTTGAGAAAATAGATTTGCTGAAAGGAAAACGAAAATAAAAAACTTCTTATATTTATTCATACTTATTCTAAATAAGGGCAAATTTACAATTTCATTTTGTATAGGGAGTTTTGCGAAACATATTCTTGCTGTTAATAAAGTTTTTAATAAGGAAAAAGGTGAAATTGATCCCTAATACGGCCCAAAGCATCTTTCTTTGCCCTGTGTTCTCTGTAAACCTGAGTTCTTCTTTCTCTTCACATCTTCTGGTAACTCTTTTTAACTATTGCTTTCGGCTTTCCTACGTGCTTTTCTTGCTTCCTTAAGAATTTCCCATCCTCCTTTTAATACAATTCCTACGGTTATAAGGCTGATGATCAAATCCGGAAGAGGGGAGTTGAGCAGCATCACCCCGACACCGGACAATACAATCCCTAAATTAACAAGCATATCGTTGCTGGTAAATACCATAGAGGCCTTCATGTGTACGCCTCTTTCACCTTGAGATTTCAGCAAGCGCAAGGCAAGAAGGTTACTCGCCGCATTCGCTATCGCCGTAATAATCATTGCCCAGCCAATTGGTTCAGTTTCTATTATGAAACGTCTGATGACTTCGCCAAGCAACACCAAACCTAATACCAGCAAAAGCACGCCGGAAAGTGTTGCTGCCCGTGATTGGGCAGCAACACCTTTGCCTACGGCATACAAACTGACAATGTAAACGGCTGAGTCAGCAAGATTGTCAAGCGCAGCACCTAACAGGCCAGTAGAACTTGCTATAAAACCAACAGTACCGGCCATTACAACCTGGAACATATTGATCCCCAGGACCTGTTTTAATGTTTTTCTTTCAGCTTTATTGGAGGCATCAAGCTGAATTTCGTTTTCTTTGCTATTTAAATCAGTGCTCATAATTATTTAATTTTTTAATCCACCCATAGTACACCGAAAGAACCAATATAATTGGCCAAAACACCATAACAAACGTATTAAGTCCTTCAGTTAGGGTGATAAAGCCGAAGTCCAATGGGAGGTTTGCGCTAAATAATCCTAATCCCCAGTGGAAAATTATCTGGGCACTAGAGAAACCTGCAAAAAATTTTGCTAATTCTTTTTTTCGATTTGTCATTTTTCGATCCTTTTTTATTTTTGAACTACAAATAATTGTTCCTGAAAAGGAAATTCCGTTAATTAAGACAAACCCGTTAGAACTTCCTTTACAGGACTTAGTTTCATTGCTGTTACTCCATCAATTCAATCTTTTTGTGGATTCGTGGTTTTAATTTTTTATGGCAATCTTTTTATTTTACCTAATATAAAACCACTACTTGGCAGCGTGGGCATACGCGATAAGCTAAAGGTCAAATCCTGATCGGGTACCTCGTAAGTTATCCGGTTAATCAGAAAATCCACAGCTTGTTTCATCGATTCAATAGTGAGCCATTCACCCGCACACCGATGTCCGTGTAGATGTTCTCCTCCACCCTGTGGAATTAAGGTAAAGGGATTGCCGTCCCAGTTTATAAACCTCTCAGGATAAAATTCACCGGGGTCTTCCCATAATTCAGGATCATGAAGCATTCCATATATATCCAGCATCACCAATGTGCCAGGCTTAAATATATAACCCTTCCATTCAAAATCTTTTCGCACAATGGCGCCTACCATCGGCGTAAATGGATAAAACCTTCGTACTTCCTGTACCAACATTTCTGTCAGATTCCCTTTTCCTGATAGTATTTTTTTTTTGTATTGTGGATACCTGTGTAAAGCAAGAGCAGTAAAAGTAATGTAGGAGGCTATGGCTACGGTGGGCCTTAATACATTTATCAGCTCTACTGCTGCAACCTGTGTGTCCAAAAATTTGCCATCAAGCTCACGGTGAAAAGCAATCGTGTGGGCGGCAGTACCCTTTTCTACATGAATTTTACCGTTACGGATTTCCTTAATAAGGTTACCAATCCACTTTTCAGCTCTTTTCCGAGCCTGCTTTCCTCTCCAGTGCCTTGGACCGATGGCTCCAAAGGCATCTACCATAGCCCCAAAATCCCTGGCCCTTTGTTGCACTTCTTCTTCCCGCAGCGGAACTCCCGACCATGTACAGACTGCACGGCAAAGGAGCTCCTGTGCTTCGTTAAATAATATTATTTGCTCTTCTTTCTCCCATTTATCAATGTATTTTTCCCAGTAGCTTCGTTGGATTTCCAGGAACCCCCGAAGGCTATCCGGTTTCATCAAAGACATAAACATTTCTTTTCTTTGCCTGTGTGCTGAATTATCCAGTGTCTGGACGCCCTTTTGGCCAAACAATGTTTTTTGCACCCTTTTAGGAGTAGCTCCTTTGCGTTGAAACTTTTCAGTGTCATAGAACACCTCTGCGGCTTCTTTTCCACTCATGCAAATTGCTTTCTTTAACATCAAACGGGTTCTAAAAATATCAGTCCCAAGCTTTTCACGCTTTTTCTGAATAAATTCATAGCCGTCGCGAAGCAGTATCAAACTACTATCAAAGTTTTTGTCTTTGGGAATCGTTGTCATGTTCTTTATATTTCATTTTTTAGACCAGTAACATAAACTTAATACAAAGGGATTTAAGTCTTGTGGAATGACTAAATACTGCCTAATTTAATTTACAATGCACTTAAGGCCACTAAATATGCAGCGGCCTGTCATCTGTAGCTGCCAAACAAGCCTCTTTAAAGGTCTCAGAAAATGTGGGATGCCCGTGGGACATTCGTGCAATATCTTCTGCGGATGCTCTAAACTCCATTGCCACTACCGCTTCTGTATAACTGTCCGCGATGCGTGGGCCTATCATATGCACTCCCAATATCTCATCGGTTTCCTTATCTGC
>NZ_JAVRHP010000009.1:0-58315 GCF_031846505.1 Autumnicola edwardsiae | reverse complement strand
CCAAAATAGCAATTATCGACCTTTAGTTTCACCACAAATCCACGACTATTCTCTAAATGTTTCCGTAGAAAAATATTTCAGAAAGCATCCTGATTCTTATCTCCTGTTTCCTGCTTCAGTTTAGGATGAAGGCTTTAAAATGCCAATTATCGCTCTGTAGTTACCAGTTGAGATAATTTCAGAATTATATAAACTTTTACGCTGGCTTACGGCAATTAAGATCATCACAACCACCAAAATAAGAGCAGCAATTAAGGGGATTATTTTTTAACAAAATCCGCGGGCTAGGAAATAATGAATGCTGTAAGTAAATTTTGGCACCTCCAGAAACTATCTGCTATTATGTTCATCAAAAAGATTTTGATCAACGAAATATTTCCGAGGTATAAAAAGAGATAAATCTATGTTGAACGATTTCTTTTGCTGATATCCAAAATCGAATCTGTGAAAACCCTATAAAAACAAAAGAGGCTATTAGAAAATCCTTTAATCGTTTCTACCAATGCTTCAAGAATGATAAAACGAAAAAGTATTTTCTAACAGCCTTCTTATGAATAAATAATATTCTTTTTATTTTAGGCTCGCCACCATGCATCCCTCGTAAAGAGCAATCTTACCGTTAATTAAAGCAAGACCTTCTTCTTTAGAAATTCCATGTTTAATTTTCACTTCTTCGCCATTGGGTAAGTAAACTATGTAGAAACCTTCTTCATAGGAAGAAAGCTTGATCTTCTCACCGTCTTTAACCGCATTCCATGATTTATCTGTAGGATCGAAAACCATCTTTAATTCACTTCCTTTTCTATCACCAGAAAGCACCTTAATTTTGATTTCGTTCTTAGTAGCGATCATTTCGTATTTTACACCGTCCTTTTCAATAAGCTGCTTTTGAGATTCGCCCTCATTCATAGCTACAGGGTTATCTCCGCTCCAAAATTCAACCACGTTAAAAATCAATACGTCTCCCGCATAAAACAGCGGATAAACAGGAATAATATTTAATCCCCAGAAAATTGCATTGTTGACGAATTTGTTATCGGCCGCGTCCTCGTTCCAGTCCCTAAGTCCATTCCAGGCACTAAAGGAACCCAAACAACTTGTGCTTAAAAAAGCTAATGATAATACACTACACATTAAAAGTTTTCTCATAATCATTTTGTTTTTAGTTAATTTTACGAAAAGTACTAAAAATACTAAAGCCATACACTTAGCTCATGGACCGAGAATCTTAAAATTTTCGAAAATTTATGTAAGATAATCCTAAAACTTTGCAATTACACCACCAGATAGAGAAACGCTGCGACTATGATATTTCGTATTTCTGGTTTGCTATGAAAGTAAAAAACCCTTCCGAAAATTTCAGAAGGGTTTTATTATTTTAAAAAAAGAAAGCTTTTTAAGCCTCAAACGGTTCGATAGAAACGTAAGATTTATTATCTCTTTTTTTAGTAAATTTTACAAGGCCGTCTACTTTGGCATGTAAAGTATGATCTTTTCCTGCGTACACATTCTCACCTGGATTGTGTGCAGTACCTCTTTGTCTTACAATGATATTTCCGGCTATGGCAGCTTGACCTCCAAATATCTTTACACCTAAGCGTTTCGATTCTGATTCTCTACCGTTCTTGGAACTACCAACTCCTTTTTTGTGAGCCATCTTATATTAGTTTTAGTATATTAATAAAATTAGCTTAATGCAGCAACCAATTCTGCTTTCTTCATTGAAGAATATCCTTCAACTCCTTTGTCTTTCGCCATCTCTCTCAATTCAACAACCGTGTAGTTGTTTAAATCTTCAGATTGGTTGTCGGACTTAGCTTTAGTTTCTTCTTTCTTTTCAGTTTTTTCTGAAGAAGAAGATTTCTTACCACCTTTTAAAGTGATGTCTCCAATTTGAATTTCTGTCAAAGATTGACGGTGTCCATTCTTAACACGGTAACCTTTACGTCTTTTCTTTTTGAAAACAATTACTTTGTCTCCTTTTAGGTGGCGGGTAATTTTTGCTCCCACGAGAGCACCTTCTATAGCCGGGGCGCCTAAAGTAATATCGTCACCATCACCGGTAAGAAGAACATTATCAAAAGAGACGCTGTCCCCTTCTTCTCCCGCCAAACGGTGTACAAATACTTTCTGATCTTTTGCAACTTTAAATTGCTGCCCTGCTATCTCTACAATTGCGTACATAGCGTATTTAATTAATTATTTAAAGATAATTGTGCTTATTTCAAGCGGGTGCAAATATACTCCTAAATAATTAATTGACAAAGTGTTTATATATTTTACGCGCTAATTTTATAACGTATGTTCTTTACCCTCCTCTGTATTCCTGGAGACCTTATGCAATTGCACCCAGGCAAAAGTGAGCGCCAGGGTACTGGCAAAACCAGCCAGCGCAACTCCTACCAGCAGAAAACCTACAGTAGAAGACCAATCTGTCACCCAAACCGGCATAGCCTTTTCCATAAACTCTGTATCTATTTCTGTAGCATAAACAAGAAAGAAGACTGTAAATATTGCGGTGGCAAGGAAGCCTGCAGTTAATCCTACCATAAAGCCTTTTCTGAACTTAAACTTGGGCCCTGCTTCCTTTTTATAACCTGAAATAGCAAAATATAAGCCCGCTCCTAATATCACCATGTTAAAAATACTAAAAGCAGGATATTTATGAAGCCCAAATAGTGATAGTATCAAAAAATACACAATAAGAGCGGCCGCAATACCGAGCCCGAATTTTATTGGAGTACTTAATTTCTTCATTGCTTTTGATTTTTCATAGTAAATTTCAGAAAAAACTTGCATTTTTTGCCTTAAGGCCTTGTTAATTTATAACTGAAGCTCAATAAAACGGGGGCCTTCAATAAAAAAATCTTCTATGTAACAAATTCAACTTTTTTGTTACTTATATTAGACATTAATAAAAACAACTTAAAAATGATCCACAAGATTAAAACCACCGCCATCGCCCTATTTTTTGGGGTCTGCGCAATTGCCCAGGAGGTAGACTTTACCGAGTATGACCTGGACAATGGATTACATGTAATTTTACACCAGGATAATACAGCTCCCGTTGTCACCGTTGGAGTGATGTACCACGTAGGTGCCAAAGACGAAGAAGTTGGCCGTTCTGGTTTTGCTCACTTTTTTGAGCATCTTTTATTTGAAGGCACTGAAAATATTGAGCGTGGAAAATGGTTCGATATTGTTGCCGCTAATGGCGGTAGTAATAACGCCAACACCACACAGGACCGCACATATTACTACGAAACATTCCCTTCTAATAACCTTGAACTTGGTCTATGGATGGAATCTGAAAGAATGCTCCACCCGGTTATTAATGAAATTGGCGTAGAAACCCAGAATGAGGTCGTGAAAGAAGAAAAGCGCTCTCGTATAGACAATGCGCCATACGGAAAGATTATTTACTCTACTGGTATCAACAAATATGTTTTTGACAAGCATCCCTACAAAAATTCAGTAATTGGCACCATGGAAGATCTTGATGCAGCCGAACTTGAAGAATTTAGAGCATTTTTCGATAAATACTACGGACCAAATAATGCTACCCTGGTAGTGGCCGGAGATATTGAGATTGAAGAAACACGGGAAATGATTAAGGATTATTTTTCCGAGATTCCTAAAGCAAATGAAGTAGAGCGTGTCTCAATAAAAGAAGAGCCCATTACCGGGGCTATCACCGCTACAGAATACGACAGCAATATTCAAATTCCTGCTAAGCTGTTTGTTTACCGTACGCCCTCTATGATAGAAAAAGACGCTTATACTTTAGATATGATTTCTTCTATCCTTACAGATGGCAGAAGCTCCAGAATGTACAAGAAAATGGTAGACGAAGAAAAAACTGCACTACAGGTATTGGCTTTTCCAAGGTCTCAGGAAGATTACGGAACTTACGTAATGGGCGCTCTTGCGTTGGGAGAAACTCCGTTAGATACCCTTGCCACTTCTATGGATGAAGAAATTGACAAACTTCAATCGGAATTGATCTCTGAAAAAGAATACCAAAAACTTCAGAATAAATTCGAGAACCGTTTTGTAAATTCAAATAGTAGCATCCAGGGAATTGCTTCTTCCCTTGCCACATACAATGTACTTTATGGAGACACCGATCTTATTAACGAAGAGATTGAAATCTACAGAGATATCACAAGAGAAGATATTAAACGAGTTGCAAATGAATATCTAAACGATAACCAAAGACTCGAGTTAGACTACTTACCTGAAAGCGAAAAGGAATAAATTAAAAAAATAGAAAGAATGAAATTTAATATTATAACATTATTTATTGCCTGTTTTTTGACTACAGCGGCAATTGCACAGGTAGACCGTTCTAAACAACCGGAACCAGGACCGGCACCAAAGATCAACCTTGGGCAGCCAGATGAATTTACACTTAGCAACGGTTTAAAAGTTCTAGTAGTAGAAAATCACAAATTACCACGAGTCTCTGCCTCTTTAATTCTAGATAATAAACCACACGCTGAAGAAAAACCGGCGACTTCTGACTTGGTTTCTTCTTTAATGGGCACCGGAACCGAGAATATGTCTAAAGATGATTTTAATGAGGAAATAGACTTTTTAGGAGCCCGTATAAGTTTTGGATCAGAAAGCGTATATGCAAGTTCCCTTTCCAAGTTTTTCCCACGGGTAATGGAACTTATGGCTGAAGGAGCTTTAAGGCCAAAATTTACACAGGAAGAATTTGAAGCGGAAAAGAACAAACAGGTAGAAGGCTTAAAATCCATTAATAAAGATGTGGGCTCTATCGCAAGCCGCGTAAGTGCAGCTTTAGCTTATGGTGCCAATCACCCTTACGGGGAATTTGCTACCGTGGAAAATACCGAAAATGTTACTCTAGAAGATGTTGAGAAGTTTTACAACAGCTATTTTAAACCGGGCAATGCTTATCTTGTTGTAGTGGGTGATGTCAAGACATCTGAAGTAAAGAAATTAGCCAGGAAGAACTTTGGTAGTTGGGAAGCTGGTGCTCCAAACGAGAAGGACCTGCCAATAGTCGGTAATGTTGACGAAACTCAAATCAACCTGGTGGATATGCCGAATGCGGTACAGAGCGAATTAAGACTTCAGAACACTATAGACCTTAAAATGTCTGATGAGGATTACTTCCCGGTACTAGTTGCAAATCAAATACTGGGCGGCAGCTTTGGAAGTTACCTCAACATGAACCTTAGGGAAGACAAAGGTTACACATACGGAGCAAGAACCAGCACAGGAGCCGATAAGTATGCTTCGAGGTTTGTTGCCCAGGCAAGTGTGAGAAACGCTGTAACCGATAGTGCAATTGTAGAATCTTTAAAAGAGATAAGAAGAATTAAGACTGAGCCTGTAGATCCTGAAATGCTGGAAAACGCTAAAAGTAAATTTGCCGGTGATTTCGTTTTACGCTTAGAACAACCTTCTACAATTGCCAATTACGCACTTAATGTAAAAACCAACGATCTTTCGGAAGATTTTTACGAAACTTTTCTTCAAAATATCAATGCGGTTACTGCAGAGGACATTCAGCGTGTCGCCAACAAGTATTATCAGACCGATAATATGAGGTTAATAATAGCAGGTAAAGCTTCAGAAATCGCTGAAAACCTGGAGAAAATAGAGTTTAACGAAAAAACCATTCCGGTTAGATATTACAATAAGCTAGGTGAGGAAGTTGAAAAACCGCAAGCTAAAGAAGTTGATCCTTCTGTAACCGTAGTAAAGGTTTACCAGGATTATATCGAAGCTATTGGTGGCCGTAATGCTGTAGAAGAAATAGAAAGCGTTGTTATGAAAGCTGAAGCTTCAGTACAGGGAATGGCTTTAAACCTCGTATTAAAAAGAACTGCGGACGGTAAGCTAAACCAGGAAGTTTCTGTTGGCGGGAATGTAATGAGCAAGCAGGTATTTGATGGTGAATCTGGATTTGTGGTGGCACAGGGACAAAAAATGCCTTACAACGAAGATCAGATCACAGCTGCTAAAATAGATGCCAATCCGTTTCCTGAACTAAAAGCCGGTGATGCTACTTTAGAAGGGATTGAGAGCGTTGAAGGTGTTGATGCTTATGTTGTTGCTTTAAATGAAAACAACAAAGCCTACTACAGCGTAGAAAGCGGCTTGAAACTGCAAACGGTGCAAACGGTAGCGCAGGCAGGGCAAACAATGTCTATACCAACGGGCTACAGCGACTACCAGGAAGTAGAAGGAGTGAAATTTCCTTTTAAAATGACCCAGGCAGCAGGCCCACAGACATTTGAGTTTGATGTAACTGAAATCATGATCAACGAAGGAATAAGCGAGGCTGATTTCCAGGAATAAGAATTTTATTAATGTTAGAAGAGCCGGTTTTCTCAGGAAAACCGGCTCTTTTGCTTTAATGAAACTGCTTTCTACGCCTGGTATAGATGCTTTTTGTTCGATTCACAATAAATACACCTATCAGAATCACAGATGCGGAAAAGAGCTGCCAGAAAGTAAATATCTCCCCATCCATTAAACCCCAGCCTAGTGCTACAACAGGAATTGTATAGGTGACTGAGGTGGTGAAAACGGGATCTGAAATTTGCACAAGTCGGTTAAAAATGATCATTGCAACCCCGGTGCCCAAAATGCCCAATATCGCCACATAGCCAATAGAAGAAAGCATTTCACCTTCAGTAAAATTAGTACTAAAGAATCCTGAAAAATAAAGCATTGCCAGAGCCGGAAAAAGAAGAACAAAGAAATTACCCGCAGCTATCCCCAGGGCCGAAATATCATGCATATACGTCTTCAGGATATTTACATTTACAGCATAAAATCCTGCGGCAAGTATCACTAAACCAGAATAAAAATAATTCTGATCTGGATTTACACTGGCACCACTTAGAATTAGCCCAAATGTACCAATCAGCCCTATAATGACACCCAGGATTTTATTCTGCGTAAAAACCGCACCAAAGAAGAAAGCTCCAAAAAGGAGGGTCAATAAAGGAGTGGTTGCATTCAGAATAGAGGCTATTGCGCTGTCAATTTCGGTTTCTGCAAACGAGAAGAGGTAAACAGGAAAGAAGGAACCCAGAAAACCGGAAATAATTATCCATTTCCACTGCCTTGATTTCAACTTCAGCAAAGTTCTGAACCCCACCAGTATTAGGAAAATCGCGGCAAAAATTATCCTGAAAGAGCTTACCTGAACAGCAGAAAGACCAATTAGTCCTTTTTTAATTAAAATAAATGAACTTCCCCAAACCAGGGAAAGCAGGACGAGATAAGTCCATTTTAGATTTTTAGCAGGCATATCAATTTTTTAGAGCTGCAAAAATCGATATTCTAAAAGAGCTTCAAAGTAAAAGTGCAAAATTTATTTCCACTCCAGGCTCTCCATCAAATAACGGATATCTTTTTTAAGATAAGCTGCCGCCGGGACAATAGAATCGTAATTCGGTAAACTATCAAAATACACCGATCCTGTTAAAAAATGATTTGTACTGTCTGTTAAATAAAACTGAGCCTGTGAGGCTGCGTTTCCGGAAACTTCGTAAAACATTCCATAGGTATTTCGAATATCATTGGTATAGATATCACCTTCAATGGCATCGGCTTTAATCGTGTGCTGCAATGGCAATTTTTGAGCATCACGAAGTAAGGAATCAAGGTTATTGTTTACCGGTTGATACGTAAGATAAATAGATCCGTTCATAAGCTCATACTCCAGGTTTAACCAGCACGGGATGTTTACCCTGGCAGGAGCCAAAGTGGCAAGATCATTTTTTTCAAAAGAAAACGGGCAGCCGAAGTTAACACGTGAGTATTCCGGCTCAGGATATTCCAGCGCCAGGAATCCTTTTGGTTTGGGCTGGGGATCATCTGCACATGCAAAGAAGAGTACCGTTAATAATAAGAACAAAGATTTACTTAGGTTCATACCGGTGCGATATTCAGTTTTATTTGCTTAATACGCCTGTCGTCAATTACTTCTACTTTAAAGGTATAGTTAAGAAAAATAATTTCATCATTCTTTTTGGGAAAACCGCCAGAAATCTCCAGCAAGAAACCGGCCAATGTTTCCGCTTCTCCCCTTTGCTCTTCAAAAGCAGAAGTATCTTCAAGTTTTATAATCTTATAAAAATCTTTTAATGAAGTTTTTCCTTCAAAGATAAAGTTACTTTCATCCAGTTTAGAATAAATTAAGTCTTCATCATCAAATTCGTCACTTATATCTCCAACAATTTCCTCTATAATATCCTCCAGGGAAATAAGACCGCTGGTCCCCCCATATTCATCTACCACTATCGCCAGGTGATTTCTTTTACTTTGGAAGTCGCTCAACAAATCATCCAGTTTCTTGTTTTCCGGGACAAAATAAGGCTCCCTTAAAAGAGTTGTCCATTCAAATACCTGCTCGTTTATATAGGGCAGTAAATCTTTAACGTAAAGTATTCCCGAAACATTATCTATATTCTCTTTATAAACAGGAATTCTCGAGTAGCCGTTCTCAATAATTGCAGGTATGATCTCCTTATAATTGTCGGCTTCATTTAATGCAAAAATATCCATTCTGGGGCGCATCACCTGTTTGGTATCTGTATTTCCAAAAGATACAATCCCCTTTAAAATCTTCTGTTCTTCCCTTGTGGTATCCTCCTCACTTGTTAATTCCAGCGCCTGCGAGAGATGATCTATACTTATAAAAGATCTTTTTCTACCAAATTTATCCTGAATATATAACGTTACCGCACGCATTGGAGTACTAAGCGGAGAAAAAACCGTATCTAAAAAATTAAGCGGATAAGCCATAATTCCAGAAAATTTTACATTATTCCTGCTGGCGTACACCTTGGGGAGAATTTCTCCAAATAGTAATATAAGGAAAGTAACAAGGCCCACTTCTACTATAAACCTAAAATCAACACCCATAAATTCCATATCTGTCGCTCCAAATAAATCATCTGCAAGCGAATCAAAAAGTAGAACTATAGCAATGTTTATAAAATTATTTGCTACCAAGATAGTAGCCAGTAATTTTTTAGGTTTATCAAGAAGCTTAATAACAATCTCCTGGGTCTTTGTTCTCTTCCCATCTTCTGTAACAAAGTTAGCGGGGGTAAGTGAAAAAAAAGCAACTTCAGCACCAGAGATGAGTGCAGAACATAGCAATAGTAGCAATAAGATTAAGGTACTTATTACATCGGTTATGTCGAAAGCGGCCCAAAGCAATAGCAAACTGGGAGGTTCCGGATCCAAAGGCGAAAATTTTAGTTAAACTCTAGAATGGCAAATCGTCTTCCTCTTCGTTTTGACCAATCGGTTGATTTGCAAAGTTATCATTTTTTGACTGGCTTTTCGTTTCTGACATTGGTGAATTTTGAGACTGGCTCCCAGAATCACTTTCACCTTTAGGCGTAAGAAAAGTAAATTCTGTGCATTGCACTTCAGTAGAATACCTGTCGTTACCCTGGTCATCCTGCCATTTACGTGTTTTGATGCGACCTTCTATGTAAACTTTATCTCCTTTTTTAAGATATTTCTCACAAACTTCAGCAGCCTTGTTTCGCACCACAACATTGTGCCACTCAGTATTATTTACTTTCTCTCCGGTGGTCCTGTTGGTATAAACTTCATTGGTCGCCAGGGGAAAACGGCCAATAACGCCACCACCTTCAAAATAATGCATTTTTACATCATCTCCCGTGTGCCCAATGAGCATTACCTTGTTAAGTGTTCCTGTCATTTCTTCTTTATTTTAATTGCGCAATTATAACTGTATGTAAAATACTGAAAAAATTAGCGGCTTAGGAACGTCAAAACTATAAAATTTGGACAAATTTTGCTCAATAGTCCGCAGGTTCATATTCATTAAGAAAATTCTGAATCAAAACCGGAACGGGATATTTGGCAATTTTCGACATCGGAATCCCCTTGGCGGGTGTTTTTTTTAGACTAACCAGCCAGAAACGTGCATAAATATGCTGATGTGAAAGTTTATGGACCACAGGTTTTTCATTGTATAATTGAATAGAAGAATTCTCACCGGTTTTCTCCTTTATTTCTTCCAGGGACAGGAATTCCAAAGCAGTCAACTGCTTTTCTGTTTCAATTAAAGGAAACTCATATAATCCGTTCCAGATTCCCTTTCCCTTTCTTTGATGAAGAAGTGTCGTATTTTCTTCGGAATAAAAAACGAGGTAATTAAAAAACCGATGCCTGATTTTGCCTTTTTTCAGCTTTACAGGTAATTCTGAAATTCTATTCTCCTCTAAAGCAAGGCAACTATTATTAAAAGGACAGCTCACGCACAAAGGGTTTTTTGGTTTGCATTGCAGTGCTCCAAATTCCATTAACGCCTGGTTAAAAGCTGAAGGGTTTTCTTTATCCAGCAATTCTGTAGCCAGAGCTTTAAACTCCTTAACTCCGGCAGAAGAATTTATTGGTGTATCGCTACCAAAATATCTCGCCAAAACACGGTAAACATTTCCATCTACCACTGCGACCGGTTCATTATAACAAATAGAGGCAACCGCGCTAGCCGTGTAATCCCCAACTCCTTTTAATTTTTTTAACTCCTTATAATTGTCAGGAAAAATTCCGTCGCATTCTTCAGCAATATATTTTGCCGTATCGTGCAGGTTCCTGGCCCTGGAATAATAACCAAGTCCCTGCCAAAGCTTTAAGACCTCCTGCTGAGAAGCTTCCGCAAGATGAAAAACGGAGGGAAAAGCTTCAATAAACCGAAAATAATACGGCATTCCCTGCTCTACCCGCGTCTGTTGAAGCATAATTTCGCTTAGCCATATCCTGTAAGGATCATTAGTTTTACGCCACGGCAAGTCACGTTTACTAGTTAAGTACCAATTAATCAAGACATTGGAAAATTGCATAAATTTAATTTTCTGCCTGCAATATAAAATCTTTATTCCGTTATTATTTAATGGATTAGGCTTGAAATATTGAAGATATAATTCTTATATTTGCCCCCTTGAAAATTCAAACCCCAATTATAAAATAGCACGAAAATGACGAAAGCAGATATCGTAGCAAACATTTCAGAAAAATTAGGAATGGAAAAAGGAGATGTTCAGGCTACTATTGAATCCTTTATGGAAGAAGTTAAAACTTCTTTGGAAAGTGGAGATAATGTATATTTGAGAGGTTTTGGAAGCTTTGTTGTAAAAACACGAGCAGAAAAAACCGGAAGAAATATTTCTAAGAACACCACAATTAAAATACCAGCTCACAACATTCCTGCTTTTAAACCTGCAAAGATTTTTGTTGAAGGTGTTAAGAGTAATGTAGAGGTGAAAGAATAACTGTTTTCCCTAAAAACAGAAACCAACAAAGAATTATTAATTAAAAAGACAACACTATGCCAAGTGGTAAAAAAAGAAAAAGACATAAGGTAGCCACGCACAAGCGTAAAAAAAGAAGAAGAGCTAACCGTCACAAGAAAAAGTAGTTCCAGAACTACTTTTTTCATTTTAAAACGTTCATTGAAATCGAAACTGAAGCCAATATGGTTTACAGTTTCTTCAGGATTGAAAACCCTGTGAAAAAAATAATGTTTAATCCATCTGTGTCTGCCTTGGCAGGTATAGATTAAAATCTAAAAGAGTGGACAAAGAATTAATTATCCGGTCCGAATCCTCTGCTGTAGATTTTGCCTTAACAAAAGATGGAAAACTTATTGAACTCAACAAGGAAGAAGATGACAGTAAATTTAATGTTGGCGATATTCTTATCGCTAAAATTAGAAAAGCTGTCCCCGGTTTAAATGCCGCATTTGTAAATGTTGGTTATGAAAAGGATGGTTTTTTACACTATCACGATCTGGGTCCTCAAGTATCTTCTTTGCTTAAGTTCATAAAACGTGTAAGCACAGGTAAACTGAAAGATTATTCTTTAAAGAATTTTTCTTTTGAAAAAGACATAGATAAAGACGGTAGTATTACCGATGTCTTAAAATCAAATCAGTCGCTACTGGTTCAGGTAGTAAAAGAACCAATCTCCACTAAAGGCCCCCGGCTAAGCTCAGAGCTTTCCCTGCCGGGACGTTATATAGTGCTGGTTCCTTTTTCTAACCGGGTTTCGGTTTCACAAAAAATCGAAAGCAAGGAAGAAAAGGAACGTTTAAAAAGATTGGTTAAAAGCATTAAACCCAAAGGGTTTGGTGTTATTGTAAGAACCGTAGCCGAAGGCAAAAAAGTAGCAGAACTGGACAGAGATCTCCAAAATTTAATGGGGCGCTGGACAGCAATGTGTAAAAAATTGTATAAACCGCACCATCCTTCAAAGGTGTTAGGAGAACTAAACAGGGCTTCTTCCCTGTTGAGAGATATCTTTAACGATAGCTTCACCTCCATTATAGTAGATGAAGAAGCGCTTTATACTCAAATTAAAGATTATGTGGGCGAGATCGTCCCAGAAAAAGAATCAATAGTAAAATTGTACCAATCCAATGTACCAATCTTTGAAAAACACGGTATCGAAAGACAAATAAAAACTTCCTTTGGGCGCACCGTCTCCATGAGTAAAGGCGCCTATCTGGTTATAGAACATACCGAAGCCATGCATGTTATAGACGTAAACAGTGGCAACAGGTCTAATAAATCCAGAAACCAGGAAGATACCGCACTCGAGGTGAATATGATAAGCGCTACCGAAATAGCCCGCCAGTTACGACTTCGTGACATGGGAGGAATTATAGTAGTAGATTTTATCGATATGAACAAAGCTGAAAATCGTAAAAAGCTCTTCGACCACCTACGAAATGAAATGAGTGATGACAGGGCAAAACATAAGATTTTGCCGCCTAGTAAATTTGGATTGATTCAAATTACAAGACAGCGCGTAAGGCCCGAAATGAATATTAAAACCCGTGAAGTCAACCCGAACGGAACTGGTGAAATTGAGGCACCAATAATTCTAATAAACAAGATAAAGGCCGACTTTGAGAAGTTACTTAAGAAGAATCACAAAAAGATCACTTTAAGTGCGCATCCATTTATTGCAGCCTTTTTAACAAAAGGCTTTCCATCTCCCCGATCGCAATGGTTTATGGACCATAAACGTTGGGTGAAAATCTTACCTAGAGACGCTTACACGTATTTAGAATACCACTTTCACGATAAAGACGGGAAAGTAATTATATAATTAAAAACGCCTTTCGTTAATTCGGGAGGCGTTTTTTTGTTTCTCGATTTCTTCTCTACGTTCCTGAAATTTTTTAGCTTCATATTTCCTGCCTAAATTACTCTTTAATAAAAACAGGGAAATATTCATATTGACCAGATAAAATCTTGAGTACTTCAAACATTAACCTTTTAATTTAAGGCAAGTCAGGATGAATATTAACAATCTAAATTTCCCAGCTGAAGTGGAAAAAATTAAAAACCAAGCTAAAACCTAGTATTTTATTCAGCCTATTTTTTCTTTATATCATAATTATGCCTTTATTTATCACCTAAGAGGCGAAAGTGGAGAGAGTACTGCGATATTCCTAAGAAAAAACAGAAAATGAGAATTTACCTGTGAATTCCCGGTATCAGTTGTGCAGTTCTAAAAATAATATTCAAACACACCTAAGCCTTCCATCTTACAAACTTTCACTTAAAAGTTAACTTTTTGATGAAGTATTATTTTACCACTATTCTCATTTTTTTCGCCTTTGCAATTCAAGCCCAAAAACTATTTGAAACTCCCCCAGGCACTGTTAGAGTAAACGATAGCCTGTATATTGATAAAGGGCCCGTTGATAATATCATGTATTTAGAATTTACAGACAAGGTTAAAGATCTATGGAACCTTACTCTACATGATTCTTTAAAATCTTTAGAACTGGAAAATATCAATAAATCCCTTTCGTCACACTCATTAAATCCCGAACAAAGCAAAGAAATCTACAATAAAATAATTTTGGCGAAAAATCAAAAAATTTCAGATAGTATAAATATCCTATATTATTTTAATCATCCTGAGTACCAGTATCATCCTGTTGTTGGTATTTCAAAAGATCGGGCTCGATTATTTTGCCAATGGCGAACGGATATGGTGAATTTGAAATGGAGCAAAGAAATAAAAGACGATAAGAGAAAGTATAAAAAAATTAAATACAGGCTTCCCACCTACGAAGAATTTGAACTGGCGAAAAAAACAATGGAAGAGAATAACAATTTATTGCTTGTAAATCAAAATTCGCCTATAGACTTAGATCTTAAAAAACTTTTGAATGAAGATAATTTCATATTATTAAGCATTCCAGAATTCACGACATCAAATAGAAATTTTAAAGAAGATTCACCTAAACTAAAGAATACAGATAAACCGAATGACGATTACATTTTTTTTCGATGTATTTGTGAAATATAAGAAATAACTTTTTCGAACCGAGTTATAACAATTAGAGAAAAATCCCATACCAGAAATTGATATAAAATTAGTCAGAGAAGCCACTATATTAACAGGTAACCTTTTATTTACTTCACAACCTTGAATAAAACGCATAAATCCTATACCGTAAAAGAAGCTACCATTAAGCTGATGCAGTTTTGTGCCTATCGCGATCGTTCCCATAAAGAAGTAGAAGAAAAACTGAAGGAGATGAATATGATTCCCGCAGCACAGGAACAAATCATAATTAAGTTAATGCAGGAGAATTTTTTAAACGAAGAACGTTTTGCCAGAAGCTTTGTGCGGGGAAAATTCAGAATAAAAAAATGGGGCAGGATTAAAATCAAGCAGGAACTTAAGCTAAAAGATATTTCCAATCCTGTGATTAAAATCGCTCTTACAGAAATTGATGAAAGTGATTATATTTCCACCTTACATGAAGTAGCCGAAAAAAAAGTCAGACTTTTAAAAGAATCCAATCCTTTTAAAAAAAGGAAAAAACTCGCCGATCATTTACTCCGCAGAGGTTATGAGGCGAGTCTTGTATACCAAATTACCGAGGATTACCTCAGCTAATATTTATTATTTGACGGGATCTACCCCAATTTGTTTTAGTATTCCCAGTTCATCACTGCTTCCCCAGCGCTCTACCATCTTCCCATCTTCAAACCTGCTAATTTGCATTCCGCGGGCTTTAATAGATTTTCCGGTACCGGCAACTCCCATAAAATCACCTTTGTGAGTCCCCGTAAGCGTATACGCAAAAGCGACATTATCCTCATCGGCCACCAACTGCTCAACCTCTACTTCCATATCGGGAAAAGCATTTCTCATCATCGTGAAAAAATCGATATATCCCTGCGGGCCCGGTCCCTGATTAGGTGCCGGATCATGATCCTTCACATCATCAGCCACTAAATCTCTTAAATTTTCAAGATTTCCGGTATTTATAGACTCGCCAAATTTTTTCTGAATTTCTTTGTTCTCTTCTTTACTCATAATATTTTTAATTTTCGTTCCTCCTGAAGTTCACAAAAATCCTGAGTATATAAAAATTACTTTTGATTGTTTTAGGCATGTCTTAAGAAGGATTAACATATAACACACTCCTGGCCATCCATCTGCAGCTCCTTTAAAAAATTTAAATCTTATAAAGAAGGGTTTTTCAGAAGTTGAAAAAACTACTGCTCAATTTTATTCCTCTGGTGCGTCTTTTTAACCGCCTGTTCGTTCTTATAATCAATCCATTTCTGCCCCTTCCATTTACGCATATAATTGTCGAAATGACGCATAAAGAACACGTTATAAACCGCTTTTGAGAAATTCGCAACACTACGTGGTGTGGCGCGCAGGCTCATAGAAAAGCCGGCGGTAAGATAAGTCATCTGGTGCCAGTAACCCTCTGGCATATAAAGTGCTTCTCCGTGGTTTAATTCGGTTATATAACCTTTTGCTTTTTTAAGCGCCGGAAACTTTTCAAAATCAGGATTTACAAAATCTATGTCCTGTCTGGAAATAAGTGCATGCGGCACTTTGTAAAGGTACTGGCTTTCTGAAGGCGGAAATAAGATACATTGCTTCTTGCCATGGAAATGAAAATGAAGAATATTGGCAAAATCTATATCGTAATGCATAAATACTTTCGAGTTCTCTCCTCCAAAAAACAGTGTTGGAAGCTGCTTTAGAAAGCGGATGCCTAAATCTGGAAACGAAAAATCCTTCTGAAGTGACGGCACTTCTTTAAGCAAATGATACAGAAAAATACGATAATTTGTGGGCCCCGATTTAAGCAACTCAATGTATTCAGACATTTTCATTTTCGTATGCGGCTCATTAAACTTATATTTTGAAGAAATGGGCCTGTCGTCGTATAGCGGCACAACCTTATCACCCGCGACCTGGTCTATATATTCCAGGTTCCATTTTTCGTAGGCCGGCCAGTCTTCAATAAGCTGCTCAATTACCACAGGTTTTTGAGGTCGCACGTATTTCCTGAGAAAATCAGCTTTAGAAATTCGCTTCTCTCTTGGTATCTCCGCAAGTTGCAGTCCGTCGCTCATCATCAATCAGTTTCTATACTTATGCGTATTATTATAGCTCTCTTTTTCCGGTTTTACCTCTTCTATTGCCGCTTCCGAAGTATAAAAATGACTCTTAAACTGTCTCCGGAAGTGCATGCAAATTTAAGGATAAACTTGTACTTTTTTATAAAAGCAGGTTAATTCTTAGAAAAAGAAGCGCAAAGATTCTGCAAATTCTGAAGGAAAAAAAGAGGAAACTTATACGAAAGTTTCCTCTTTTATCTTACTGATTTTCTTGGTTTCAGAATTACTGAAAAATTAGTGTATGCTCTAAAATGGCAATTATTATGCTTTAGTTTTACGCTTCTCCTGCGCCTGGAGGTTTCTTTCAATTTTATGTCCGGGACGTGACCATTTCGGCTTTTCTCCCAGGTTTTGATACTGCGAATGTTCAGCGTCAATACTTTGCGGCTGCTCTTTTTTCTCAAAAGCCTTCTGCGGATTTAATCCCAATGCTTTAAACATCTCCATATCCTCATTCACATCTGGATTTGGTGTGGTTAGCAGTTTATCCCCGGCAAAAATTGAATTTGCCCCGGCAAAAAAGCACATCGCCTGGCCTTCCCTGCTCATTTGCGTTCTTCCGGCAGATAATCTCACCTGTGTCTCTGGCATCACAATCCTGGCCGTTGCCACCATTCGCACCATTTCCCATATAGATACAGGCTCCTGCTCTTCCATTGGTGTTCCTTCTACGGGTACAAGAGCATTAATCGGGACAGATTCCGGTTGCGGATTCAAAGTTGAAAGCGCCACCAGCATTCCTGCACGATCTTCTGCACTTTCTCCCATTCCAATAATTCCGCCGCTACAAACAGTCACGTTCGTTTTTCTTACATTATCGATCGTTTTTAGCCTGTCGTCGAAACCTCTGGTAGAAATCACCTCTTTATAATAATCTTCTGAAGTATCTAAATTGTGGTTATAAGCATAAAGCCCTGCCTCTGCAAGGCGCTGCGCTTGGTTCTCTGTAAGCATTCCCAACGTACAGCAAACTTCCATTTCCAGTTTATTAATCGTTCGCACCATTTCCAGCACATCGTCAAACTCATCCCCGTCCTTTACATTTCTCCAGGCCGCACCCATACAAACACGCGAACTACCGGCTGCCTTAGCTCTTAGTGCCTGTGCTTTTACCTGGTTTACACTCATCAAGTCGTTTCCTTCAAGATCTGTATGATATCTCGCTGCCTGTGGACAATATCCGCAGTCCTCGGGGCAGCCGCCTGTTTTTATAGATAATAATGTCGAAACTTGCACCGTATTAGGGTCGTGGTGTTGCCTGTGGATGGTAGCCGCTTCATAAAGTAGCTCCATCAAAGGTTTATTATATATTTCCAGGATTTCTTCCCTGGTCCAGTCGTGTTTTGTATCCATGAAAATTTAATTTGTATCAAAAATAAATAAAACTGAAGTTTATTAGCCGTCCTCTGCCAAAGATTTTCAGGATTTACTCATTAAGTGAGATTTAAAGCATTCCGGTTCCAGGTTAAAATATCTTTAAGCTTTCCAATCATTTTCCGGATTTGCCGCCAGTTATTTACTAATCAATATTGAAACCGCATTGCCGCCAAAGCCCACTGCATTTACCAGAATATTTTCCAATTTCTGCGGAACTTTATCAAAATCTGAAAAAGGAACCGGAATAAACTGCTGGTGCTGAAGCATCAAAATTGCCATTTCCAGGCTTAGGTTTCCAGATGCCGCAAAAGTATGCCCTATCTTCCATTTATTACAGGTAATTGCCGGAAGGTCCTTTCCAAAAACCTCCTTGATGGCATTAGTTTCGGCCAAATCTCCTTTAATAGTTCCCGGGGTATGCGTCACCACAACGTCAATTCGTGAAGGATCTTTTCCTGCCATGGCCATTTTCATAGATTTCTGCATACAGTCACCATTTGCCGAGATGGAAACGCTGTGCTTCAATTTCTCGGTTGCATAGCCCATTCCAGTAATTTTGGCAATGGTATTTTCAGCATTACCGGCTTCCATACAAAGCATTCCTGCGCCTTCGCCAAGCACCATAGAATTCCGGGATTTATCGAGATTGAGTGCCTGGCAGGGATAGTCCAGATCTTCAGAAGCATAAATCTTCATCGCCTTCATCTGGGCCATGGTAAAAGACGTTAAGGCCGCTTCACTTCCTCCCACCAGAAATTTTTCAGAAAGTCCTGCCTGTATCCACGCAATACCATTCACCACAGCGTGCAAACCGGTAGAACAAGTGACGCTGTGGGAAAATTCCGGACCGGTAGTTTCCAAATCCTGCCCAACCCAGGAAGATATATTTCCCAAAGTTGTTGTTGGAGAGGCCAGTGTTTCTGCTTTTCCGTTTTCTAAAAATGATTTATGGTATTTTTCAAAAAGTTCGGTAGCGCCCCGGGAACTTCCAATATTAATCCCGATGTTTCTATCATTTTCCCATCCGGCTTTTTTCGTCGCTTCCCTTGCAGCAAAGACTGCAAACAGCACCGACTTATCTACATACCGAAAATTGGCATTTTCAGCACGTAACCTTTCTACCTCCTCTGCTAATTTCTTCGGAAGAAAACCAGCAAAAGCTTCATTTTCCTGGAAATTTCCTTTTGAAAGGTGATGCTTCGGATTTAAATAATTTTCCCAAATTTCTTCTGAAGTTTTTCCCAGTGGAGAAACTGAAGCCATTGAAGTAATTGAAACCGCTTTTTTCAAAACCTGAATTTTCAGTAAAAATAACACCTCAGGATTCTTCTGCTAACTTTTATGACTTAAATTTGCCTGGTAAAATCTACATTTCTGAATAATAACAGTTCAGTATAGATTTCATTTTCCTTTCCCCATCCAACACCTGCTTTATTTCCTGCTGAACTTCCGCAGAAATTAATACTTTAAGAGGCTGAGAGACTTTATTTAGATATGCAAAGGCTTCCTGCAACTGCCGGTCCCATTCTTCATGAAAATTAAGAAGATCATCTGGATAAACGATTGTACGCGAAGTTCCTTCCTCTTTTGCTTTAAAAGCTTCGGTAACATTTAAATATCCATAGTCATCGGTAAGCTCTTCATCTTTTTGAATATCGCGAATGGCAATTTCAAAATCATAAGCCGTAGAAAGGCAATTGGACCGGAAACTATGGTTAACATATTTGGAAATATCCCAGCACAAAACAAAGTTGCCCTTACTATTTCTAAAAGAATATTTATCCAGCATCTCTCGGGCAAAAGGACTTATGGCTTCAAATTCCTTGGAAGTATAAATCCGGTCAAGATCGTCCTGTACCCAGGTTATTGTTCCCTTCGGAATCAGCTTTTTGGCCACAACACCATAACCAATCTCGTCGCTGATAAAGCAGACTTCCGTATCCGGATGCATCATAATTTTCAGAATTCGTTCTTATAAATTAAGTAAATAAAAGAACATGAAAGTGAAAATTTTTGCACCGCAAAAGTTAAATATTTAGTTTCCGAATTTCTCCAGGACTTCTTCTATCGAATTATAAATTTTATCAAGTTCTGCATTAGAAATAACAAAAGGTGCCAGAATGTAAATCGTATTGCCAAGCGGCCGGAGAAAGATTCCGCTGTCCATAAAATGCTTAAAAAGCTCGTTGCGAAGGTTTCCGTAGCGTTCCATTTTCACATCCAGATCAAACGCATAGATCACCCCGAGCTGCCGTTGATTGGTGACTTTTGGATGATCTTTGATCCTTAAATTAAAATCCTGATGAGACTTTATTACCCGCTGAATATCTTCCTGAATATCCTTAGAAGTAAGTAATTCTATACCTACCAAAGCCGCGGTACAAGCGAGCGGATTAGCCGAATACGTATGCCCGTGAAAAAGCCCTTTCGCAAGCTCATCTGAATAAAACGCATCATAAACTGCCTGGGTGCAGGAAGTAAGCCCCATTGGTAAAAGCCCAGCGGTAAGCGCTTTGGACATACACACAATATCTGGTTGCGTCTCCAGGTAATCTGAAGCAAAATATTTTCCTGTTTTTCCAAAACCTGTCATCACCTCGTCTGCAACACAAATAATCTCATGCTGTTTACAAATGTTCAGGATTTCTTCCAGACCTTTTGCATCATGCATTTTCATGGCCGCAGCACCCTGTACCAGCGGCTCATAAATAAACCCAGCAAGCTTATTTTCTGAAATCAACTTCTTTAATTTACCGATAACTGCAGAATTATTGGTGCCATTTGGCGTGGGAATGCGTACCACTTCTATAAAATGATCCTCAAAAGCACCGTTATAAACCGAAAGTCCCGAAACCGACATTGCACCAAAAGTATCTCCATGAAAACCATCCTCAAAAGCCAGCATCACTTTGCGGTCGTTGCCCTGGTTGTGATGGTACTGTAACGCCATTTTTATCCCGATCTCTGTCGCTGTAGAACCATTATCGTTAAAAAATAATTTCTGCTGGTTTGCAGGTAAAATTTTCATCAAGGCTTCAGAAAGTTCTACCGCGGGCCGGTGTGTAAATCCGCTAAAAACCACCTGGTCCAGCTTTTGCATCTGCGCCGCCACACGGGAAGTGATAACTTCTTTACAATGGCCGTACATACAAGTGTACCAGGAAGCAATCCCATCGATATATTCCTTCCCTGCTTCATCATACAATTTTGCACCTTTTGCTTTTTCTATTGCCAGCATTTCCGGAGAAATTTTGTGCTGCGTTAAAGGATGCCAAAGGTGTTTTTTATCTCTTTCTGAAAGGTTTTGTTCATTGGAATGGTAGTCTAAAACTGGCATATTTTTCTTTTTCTGGTTTTAGACCTCACAGGTTTTAAAAACCAGTAAGGTCTTTCGGTAAAGTTTTATTTAAAAATTTTGTCGCTGATTTAGAATGCGCAGAAGCAGAACTTTGTCACCAGAAATTATATAATGAACAGAATAATTAAATTGATTGAAATTTACTATTCTCACCTCCCTATATTTTTTCTGAAAAGATTCCGGGGTATGCTCAAGAAATTGAAGTTGCCGTTTAAAATCATTTAAAAAATTCCGGTGGAGATTTCTCGCCCTAAAGTAACATTCTGCAGTGGCAAGTTCTATTTCGGCTTCTTTGGAAATAAGGACCTTATAAGTCATATTTCTTTTTGATTTCCTCAATAGGACTAAAATTCACTTCATCTTTTTCCAGGCGCTGCAGCATGTCGTCCATCATGGTTTGATATTCTGCAGAAGGCGATTCCAGCTTTCGCGCAGTTTCCTCAATAGTGTACTCCAACAAATTTTTTAAAGAACGTTTCTGCTTTTTGGCCTCCTGTTCTAAAATATTCAGGACATCTTCCTCAATATCTATAAGCTTTCTAACTTTCTCCATGATATATACTTTATATATACCAAAGTTATAAAATATTTTTTTAATCCGGCTCTCATTTTTCAGACCTCACGGTTTTTTTTGAAACCTATAAGGCTTTATTTTACTGTGAGCCTTTGTTGCAGATCTAATCATACTTTTTAAGACAGCTTTCCTCTAAAACTTTCCGCATACTCCTTTACTACATTCCGGTCAAAATAAGGTTCCTGGTCAATTCTTCCAATTATCGGCACCTTTCCCATCTTCTCTATAATTTCTTCGGAAGTTGGATGCTCTTCTCCGCTAAAAATTATTCCGAAGCATTCTAGTCCGCGACTTTTAAGCAGTTCCAGGCTCAAAAGCGTGTGATTAATGCTTCCGAGGTAATGCCGGGAAACCAGGATCACCCTGTAATCGGGTTTTATAAGATCTGCAATGGTTTGATGATCATTAATAGGCACCAGAAGGCCGCCGGCACCTTCAATTACCAGGTGATTATCTGTTCGCGGCTCGTTAATTTTTTCTGAAGTGATTTTAACCTTATCAATTGCCGCCGCGGCGTGTGGACTCATTGGCGTTTTTAAAGCAAAGGAATTTGAATGAAATTCCGTTTTGTTGTTGCTGATCAGTTTTTCAACTTTGTGAGTATCGGAATTTTCGAGATCGCCCGCCTGGATTGGCTTCCAGTAATCGGCTTCCAAGGCTTCGGTGATAATTGCCGAAGCAATGGTTTTACCTACCTCGGTTCCGATTCCGGTGATAAAATATTTATGTTTCATATTATTTTTGAAAGTGATTTTAATACTTTTTGAATCTCTTCTTCGGAATTAAAAGAATGCAGGCAAAACCGCAATCTTTCCTTTCCTTTGGGGATGGTTGGGGAAAGAATTGGTTTTACTGAAAATCCTTTTTTCTGAAGATCTTCTGCAGCTGATTTTACTTCTGTATTACCAGGAATGATACACGACTGAATTGCAGAATTGCTCGCAATAAAACGCGATTCCAGATCCTGAAGTTTTAGCTGATCCTTGAAATAGTTAATATTACTTTTGAGCCGCTCAAGATGATGAAGGTCGATATTTGCCAAATTTCGATATGCACTTAAAATAGTGGCTACAGCATGCGGCGGCAGAGCGGTGGTAAAAATAAAACTCCGGCAAAAATTGATTAGATAATCCTTCAGGATATTACTACCTAAAATTGCCGCACCGTGACAACCCATTCCCTTGCCAAAAGTGACAATTCTGGCAAAAACAGCGTGTTCCAGCCCCAATTCCTGAACCAAACCTTCTCCTTTTTGCCCAAAAACACCTGTAGCATGCGCTTCATCTACAATCAGGAAGAAATTATTTTCCGAAGCATAATTTGAAAGTGATTTTAATTCGGGAGAGTCGCCATCCATAGAAAAAACCGATTCCGTAACTATAAAAACAGCTGAATTTTTAGTTTCGAGCCTGCCAATTTTGCTTTTAAGATCTTCCAGGTTATTATGCCGAAAACTGTAAGGTTTGGCATTGCTCATTTTTATCCCATCGCGAATGGAAGCATGCACAAGCTCATCATAAAATACAAAATCTCCCCGCTGAGGCACCGACGAAAAAAGGCCAATATTGGCATCATAACCCGAATTAAAGATAAGAGCGGCTTCAGTGTTATGGAAATTCTTCAGATAATCTTCAGCAACAGCATATAATTTGTGATTTCCAGACAATAGCCTTGACCCTGTAGCCCCGTTTTTCCGAAGATTATGATAGTTCAGAATTTCTTCCGCAGCATCAAAGATTACTTCAGAAGAAGAGAACCCGAGATAATCGTTTGAAGAAAAATCCACCAGCTCGTTAGCTCCGCCCAACGTACGAAAGGCCCCATCCTTCTTTCGATTTTCAAGCCTTTTCTCTAAATTAAGTGGATGTCTGGACATAAAACGAAATTACAACTTCAGGAAAATCTGATCATACAAAATAGAAGGAATTTGTATAAATAATCAGGACTGATCGGGCCACTGTTAGTGTCCGCTCACTGACTTCAGTATACTTAAAGAAAAATTATTTTGATTAGAAGAAAAGGATAATGCTTACAAAAATTCATCTTCATCACTATGACGCACATTATCTTCTGGTGTATTGTCTGTTTCACTTTTTAATACGTGTGAATTCTTCTGGTATTTGCCTTCTAAATCGTCCATTACAGAATTTTCCCAAAGTCTTATTCCGATGAAATAAGAGGCCCTTCCTATTAAGTGCGCACTTACCGGTGCGGTCATAAACATAAAAACTACTATAATTATCGTTCTGGTTGTTGTGGAAAGTTCCAGAAAATATACTGCTACAGCCAGCAGCAACAATCCCACTCCCAAAGTGGCAGCTTTGGTGGTTACCGAGATACGCAGATAAGTATCTGGCATTCTCACTATTCCCACGGCGGCCAAAAGCACAAAAAGTGCTCCCAACGTAGCCAGTATTGCAACTATGGTTGACGTCATTTTCTATTTCTTTTTTCCAGGTAATATGATAACGCGACGGTACTTAAAAAAGCTATTAATGCAAGAATCATGGCCACGTCCAACAGCGTGGACTTGCCGCTTACAATACAGTAAACACTTATCACGCCTATTCCTGTTGTGATTAAAAGATCGAGTGCTATAATTTTATCGGCTATACTTGGTCCCTTAAGGAAGCGATAAAAAATAAGGATTATCGCCACCATTAAGACGGGTAGTATTATAAAGTATAGATAGTCTTCTAATGTCATGTTAAAATTTCCAATATGCGTTTTTCAAAACCATTCTTTATGCTATCCACAAACTTCTGCCGATCAGAAACATACATTGCATGTACATACAGCACTTTACGATCGTTAGAAACGTCCAGGCTGAGTGTTCCCGGGGTAAGAGAAATTAAATTGGCCAGCAGCGTAATTCCAATATTAGACTTTACATCCAGAGGAACTTTAACTATTCCCGGCTTCATTTTAAATCTTGGCGTACTAACTTCATACGCTACCTGCAGGTTCGCTTTTATTAGTTCGTAAAAAAAATAAATTATAAAAACTATAATTTTAGGAACAATCGTAAAATACCTCCCAGTTCCAGATCCCTTTGTTATTACCCTTAGAATAACAAAACTAAGGATAAATCCAAACAGGTAATTGGCCACAGTAAAGGTTCCCGTTAAGGCAACCCAAATAAGGCTCAGCAATAAGTTGGATACAAACCTGTTTTTCATTATTCAAGCATTTGATTACTGTTATTAAGGACAGCATCTACATAGTGATCGTTATTTATCAACTCTTCTGCAATCCTTGAGGAAAGTAATTGAACATTTTCTGCCCCAAAACCGATATACAGGGAAACCAAGCTAAGAAATACAATTGGACCTATAAACTGAATTTTTCTTAATTTACTTATATCACTAAAATATTCGAAGCTCGAATGCCGAGGGCGTTCTTCGGGTGTTTTCCAAAATACTTCTGCCCAAAGTTTCGCAATAATTACCAATGTGATAAAACTCGCAAAAATAATAGCGGAGATGGTCCAGTAGCTTTCATTCGTAAAACCGGCATTAATCAGGGAAATTTTGGGCCAGAATCCCGATAGTGGCGGTATACCTACAAGTGAAAACAACGGAATAAAAATAAGCAAACTCAATTTAGGAAATTCCCCGTAAAATCCTCCCAGCACCCGCATGCTGTTAGAGCCTTTGATTTTATAAATCAAGCCGCTTAACATAAATAAATTTGTCTTGACTATAATATCGTGAATAAGGTAGAAAATTGTTCCTGCAATAGCCACTTCAGTAAACATTCCCAAACCTGCAATCATATACCCAATATGGCAAATAATAAGGTAAGAGAAGACTTTCCTGACGTTATTCTGAACCAAAGCCCCCACACCACCGCTAAACAGCGTAAGAATAGCAATTACCATTAAAATTTGATCCAAAAATGCGTCCCCAACAAAAATCAGCGTAAAAACGCGGATCAAGGCATAGACACCAACTTTGGTTAAAAGCCCGCCAAAAATTGCCGATACGGCAGAAGGAGGAGTATGATAAGAAGCCGGCAACCAGAAATACAGCGGAAAAACAGCCGCTTTAATTCCGAAGCCTATTAAGAATAAAATGGCAGTGACTTCCACCAAACCGCGATTTTCCACCGCGGCCACCTTACCTGCAAGATCGGCCATATTCAAGCTTCCGGTTAGGCCATATAAGACCGCAATGGCCGTAAGGAAGATCATCGAGGCCAAAATATTCATAGTAAAATATTTTACCGCACCTTCCAGTTGGGCTTTCTCCCCTCCAATGGTAATGAGCACAAACGAACTAATGATTATAATTTCGAACCATACGTAAAGGTTAAAAATATCGCCGGTTAAAAATGCTCCGTTCAGGCCTAGCAGTAAAAAGTGAAAAATCGGGAAATAGCCAAATCGCAACCGATCGGGAATTATAGAACCTGAAGAAAATACCGAAACCGCCAGTCCCGAAATGGCAGTTAACAGCACCAGGGTAGCCGAAAGCATATCGGCAACAAAAGTAATTCCGAAAGGAGCCTCCCAATTCCCCGCCTGTACTGTATAAGTTCCATGCTCCCATATTGCAGAAAACAGCCAGATGGAGATCCCCAGGTTAATCGTGCTACCTATAATACTGATGATACGCTGCGAATTGATCCTGTTCCAAAAGAACATCAAAAAGACCGCCAGCAAAATCTGCAGGAATAAGGGATATATAATTAATTGTTGTGTCATGAATCTTCGTCGGTTGCGTTCATTTCATCTAAATCGTCGGTCTTAACCACTTTGTGCGCTCTCCTTACCAAAATAATGGCAAAAGACTGCAGCCCAAAGCTTATTACGATCGCAGTTAATATTAAAGCCTGGGGTACAGGATCTGCATAGGCTTCCAAAAATATATCGGACTCGCCAGGAATTATTGGCGGGGCTCCTTTGGTAATCCTTCCCAGGAGAAAGATTAGCAGGTTAGCTCCATTTCCAAAAAGTATTATTCCAATAATTAGTTTTACCAGGCTGCGCCGCAGGATCATGTAAATTCCTGAAGCGTAAAGAACCCCTATCATTATTGCTATGAGTATTTCCATTTATGCAGATTCTGATATTGTGAAAATTATTGTAAGCGTAACGCCAACAACTACCAGGTAAACTCCTATATCAAAGAATAAAGCAGAACCAATGGAACCCAGCACCGGAACGTGGCCCTCCATCCAAAGGCCCGTCATAAATGGCATGTCTGCAAACAGCACCGGAGACATTCCGCTTAAAAATGATATTGCAAGCCCCACGGGCATCAGGAAACCCGGATGCATTCTTAAAAGGTCCTTGGTATTCTTTAATCCGTTGGCGAAGGAATGAAGCACAAAAGCAATTGCTGCTATCAGGCCACCCACAAAACCTCCCCCGGGAAGGTAATGTCCCCGCAGTAAAATAAATACCGAAAACAGCAATAGTACCGGTAAAAGATAGTTAGATGCTGTTCTTAATATTATAGTTTTCATTCTTTTTGTTTAAAATAGCTATTTCACAAGATCTACTTGATACGATCTGAACTTTTTAACCGCAACTTCAATAATCCAAAAACCCCTATTGCAGCAATAGCAAGTACTGAGATTTCCACCATAGTATCAGATCCCCTGAAATCTACAAGAATCACATTTACCACGTTCTTACCATGCGCCATAATGTATGCATTCTTTGCATAAAAATCACCAATTTCGTTATTCACGGGTTCAGATAAAACTTCCAGGGCCAGAATTGCCACTACAGCACCAAAAGCAATAGAAAGAACTCCGTCCTTAATCCTCATTTTATAATCTGAAAGCCTTAGATAACGTGGCAGCTTGTAAAGTACCAGTACAAAAAGGATCACCGTTAAAGTATCGATAGAAAATTGCGTCATGGCAAGATCTGGCGCACTATAGAACACAAAAATCAGGCAAATCGCCAGGCCTACAACCCCCATGGCAGCAACAGCCGCAAGTCTCGATTTTGTAAAAACGGTATAGAGAACACCACAAATAAGAAGTATAGCAATGGCCATCTCATAAATGGTAATTTCTGAAAGAGATGCGTAGTCCAGCTTAAGCTCAGTATTTCCTATCATTGTGTAACCAACCAAAACCACAAGGAAAAAAACAATGGTAGAAACGTAGTTACGCAAATATCCGTTCTGAAAAATCCTGGTCCAGTATCCTGAAAAAATCACGAAAAAACCACTGCCTTTTTCAAGAAGACTTTTTGGAGAAAAAGATTCAAATTTGCCAATAAATGATTCCAGTTTAGCTGAAGGTTTTAGTACAAAATACATAATCGCCCCTACAACAATTGTCACCAGACTCAGGATGAATGCTGTATTGAAGCCATGCCAGAGCGCTAGATGCACATCCTGAGCATCAGCACCCAAAGCAGTCACTGCCGGTTTTATAATCGAATCCTGAATAAGTGCAGGAAAAATCCCGAAGGTCATCCCAAGAACAGCAAGAAATACCGGCGGCACCCACATTAAAGGCCCCGGCATGTGCAGGTTTGTAAAGCGCTCCGGCAATTTCCCGGTAAAAGGTTTTAGCCCCGCCACAAAACCAGCGTAAAAAAGTAATATTTTAGTCAGTACAATTGCACCAATCAGGATAATATTAAAAGCTTCAGAATGCAGTGTACCTTCATACGTAAGTTCTTTTCCCAAAAACCCGATACTCGGCGGAATTCCGGCACTGGAAACAGCTGCAAGAAATCCAGCAATAGCCACCGGCATTAAAACCTTCCGCAGCCCAGACAGCGCAGTAACGTCCCTTGTACCGGTTTCATGATCAATAATACCCGTTACCAGGAACAACGTAGCTTTGTACAATGCGTGGACAATAATGAAAACTGCCGCAGCCAAAAGCGTATCGCGGGTGCCCATCCCAACAAGAAATACAAGAATTCCCAGCGCTGAAATTGTGGAATAAGCTAAAATACCTTTTAAATCTGTTCTAAAGAGTGTATGTATAGCTGAATAAACCATGGTAACCGCCCCAATAATGATGAGCGTTGTGTTCCAGATCTCCTGATCTCCCAAAACCGGTGTAAACCGCATTAAAAGATAAATCCCCGCTTTTACCATGGTCGCGGAATGCAGGTACGTAGAAACCGGAGTGGGTGCCTTCATTGCTCCCGGCAGCCAGAAATGAAAAGGAAACTGTGCCGATTTAGTAAAAGCCGCAATAAAAATAAAAATAACGGCAAGCACATAATACTCATGCCCGGCAATAGCTTCCTTCATGCCAAGCATTTCGGAAATAGTATAAGTACCCGAAATATTTCCTAAAACCAGGCCCGCAAGTAACAGGAACAAACCGCCAATCCCGGTAATTCCCAATGCTGTTAATGCCGATTTTCTGGATGCCGGATTAGTATTATTAAAGCCAATAAGGAAAAACGAACTTATACTCGTTAATTCCCAGAAGACAAACAGGGAAATTATATTATCAGAAAGGACCAGTCCCAGCATTGCTCCCATAAAGGCGCTCAAATAACCGTAAAACCTTTCCAGGTATTCGTGGCCTTTGAGATAAGCTGAAGTATAGGCAAACACGAGAAAGCCAATCCCGGTAATCATCAAAGAAAACAGTAAAGAAAGACCGTCTAAGGTAAAACTGAGGTTTACACCAAATGAAGGAACCCATTCATAAGATCTTCTAATCACCTCACCACTTGAAATCGCAGGAATAAACCTGCAGAAGTAAATGAATAAACCAAGTGGAAGCAGCGAAGCCAGTACGGAAAATTTTCCTTTAAATAATTTTCCTGCAAAGACCAGAAAAAAAGCAAATAAAAATCCCAGAAGTATTGCTGTTAACATATTTCAAAAAAAATTCCGTGTTCAGACAAATATAGCAGGAATATTTAAGTTTTCGGGATTTGAAGAACCACTTATCTGCTGCTACAGCTATCATAACACAAGGATAAAATCTTTAAGGATCTTAGCATAAATAATTAGCAGCAATTTTCTTAAAAAGATCGAATTCTTGCAGAATTAAAATCAGGAGAAATTTTAAATTTAACTTTTAAGAAAATATAAATTATCGAATATCAATAATTTAAATTATGTTTGTTATTGAAAAACAATAACGATTAACTATGAACGCTTCGAAGATTTTAACTGGCATCTTAAACATTAGTTATATTCTCCTGATCTTTGGCTGGAGTACACTATTCATTTTCCTAATTTATACAATTAGCGGAGGTGGCATAGAATATCCACTGAACAATTTTTCCCAGAACCTCATAGTGCATTCGAAGAACGACCTAATAACTACTATCATTTACTTTTTGTTTAAATATGGGTTTATGATATATCTTGTTTATCTAGTCAGAAAATTAGTGGATAACCTTATTACCGGCCCCCTTTTTACTAGATATCAAGTTGCAGGTTTTAATTTAATTGGTCAACTTATAATTTGGTTTATAGTAATTAATGCCCTCGCAGAATTTATTCTGAAAATGGCTTTAAAAGCCAGAATAGAAGTTGTAGCAAGCTTTCCTGATTTTTGGTTATTTGTTGCTCTTGGTGCTTTTTTTATATTTCTAGGAAAGATCTTTCGGGATGCAGAGAAGTTAAAAGAAGAAAACGATCTAACTATTTAAATTATGCCAATAATCATCAATTTAGACGTCCTACTCGAAAAGCGAAATATGAGGAGCAATGAACTTGCTGAAAAAGTTGGTATAACCACTGCAAATCTATCTATTTTAAAGACGGGAAAAGCACGGGCTGTGCGCTTTTCTACACTAGAGGCCCTTTGTGTGGTACTAGATTGCCAGCCTGGTGATATTCTCAAATATTCTGAAGAAGAATAACCGCTATTCAAGAATATACTTCATATGATATCACAAAAAGACCCTCAAAAAATGGCAATTTTCAGCATTTATATCATATTTAGATTTAGAAAAACTTTAGAAGGGTCCTATACAAGATATAAAAGCCGGAAAAGGGTCAAAGGAAGCCGAAATGCACGAAAAATTAGCTTTTTTAGTTATAGAATATAACATAGGCCGATAATTGCCATTTTCGATGACCCTCTTTCAGGAACACCTGGTAAAGCAAAAAACCTGTTGCGGGTCCGCAACAGGTTTTGTAATTATTCAGAAATTATTCAAACTCAATCAGCCAGAATAATCACTTTATTATCTTTTAATTCCAGCACTCCTCCATCAATATTATAGAACAGCTCTTTAGAATCTGATGAAGATTTCCTTACAGTTTTATGCAGCTTTTCGGGCGAAGCTCCCCCGGCTAGGTTTATTTTCACTTCTCCCCTGGTGAGTGTTGAAACTATAGGCGCGTGATTGTTTAACATCTGAAATTCCCCATCGTGGCCGGGAACCTTTACCGCGTCTACTTCAGCACTAAAAACAACTGCTTCAGGAGTAACTATTTCTAAATACATAATTAGTATTATTAAAAAGAGGAGTAAAAATCTGACCCCTCTGCCCTGTGGGCCTCTCCCCTTAAAAAAGAGAGAATTATTATTGACTTTTTATAAGCTTCAGATTAAGATTCAGCCAGCATTTTTTCTCCTGCTTCAATAGCCTCTTCTATAGTACCTTTAAGGTTAAAAGCTGCTTCCGGAAGGTGATCCAATTCGCCATCCATAATCATATTGAAACCTTTAATAGTCTCCTTAATATCTACTAAAACACCTTTTAAACCTGTAAACTGCTCGGCTACATGGAAAGGCTGCGATAAGAAACGCTGTACACGCCTTGCACGGGAAACGGCCAATTTATCCTCTTCAGATAATTCTTCCATCCCGAGAATGGCGATAATATCCTGTAGTTCTTTATATCGTTGTAAAAGCTCTTTTACTCTTTGAGCACAGTTATAATGATCGTCGCCAAGAATATCTGGTGTAAGGATCCTTGAGGTAGAATCTAATGGGTCTACCGCAGGATAAATACCCAGCTCGGCAATTTTACGGGAAAGTACCGTGGTTGCATCCAGGTGGGCAAAAGTTGTTGCCGGCGCCGGATCTGTAAGGTCATCTGCAGGTACGTAAACCGCCTGTACAGATGTAATAGACCCATTTTTAGTTGAAGTAATACGCTCCTGCATCGCACCCATCTCTGTTGCCAAAGTTGGCTGATATCCTACCGCAGAAGGCATACGCCCAAGAAGCGCAGACACCTCTGATCCCGCCTGTGTAAAACGGAAAATATTATCTACAAAGAAAAGAACGTCTTTTCCCTGTCCTTCCCCGGCTCCATCACGAAAATATTCTGCAATGGTAAGACCAGACAAAGCTACACGAGCACGTGCTCCAGGTGGTTCGTTCATTTGTCCAAAAACGAAAGTCGCTTTAGAATCTTTCATCGCAGTTTTATCCACCTTTTGAAGGTCCCAACCGCCTTCTTCCATAGAATGCATAAAATCGTCTCCGTATTTGATAATACCAGATTCCAGCATCTCTCTCAAAAGGTCGTTTCCTTCTCTCGTTCTCTCTCCAACCCCTGCAAATACAGAAAGTCCGCCGTGACCTTTCGCAATGTTATTAATAAGTTCCTGAATAAGTACCGTTTTACCTACCCCGGCACCTCCAAAAAGACCAATCTTACCTCCTTTTGAATAAGGTTCAATCAAGTCGATTACTTTTATACCTGTAAATAAAACTTCAGTAGAAACAGATAAATCTTCAAATTTTGGTGCTTCACGGTGAATTGGAAGACCGTCTTTTCCTGCTTTTGGCAGGTTTCCAAGACCATCTATGGCATCACCAATTACATTAAATAAGCGGCCGTAAACATCTGTACCAACCGGCATTTGAATTGGTGCGCCCGTAGCAACTACTTCCACACCCCTACTTAAACCATCGGTAGAATCCATAGAAACAGTTCTTACAGTGTCTTCACCAATGTGAGACTGTACTTCCAGTACCAAAGTGGAACCGTCTTTTCTTGTAATTTCCAAAGAATCGTAAATCCTTGGCAGTTCAGCATTCTCTGAGTTGAACACAACGTCAACTACAGGACCAATAATTTGAGCAACTTTACCTGTGACTTTAGACATTATCTAATTCTTTATTGTTTAATACTTTAAATATGAAAAAACCTACAGGCCTGATTAATAATTCCCTAAACCTGAAAGAGGTCAATTTCAGGCTGCAAAGATAGTTTTTTCTTTATAAATTCATATACTGCAATAAAGAAGTTTTTTTACTCATTTGTTTACAGGTGTTCTTCAAAAGAGCTGTAGACGATTTCCTCTAGAATAAAAACTAAAAAAATCCGCTCCTGAAATTTCAGAAACGGATTTTTTAAATTTTTCAACAGAATCTTTTACTCTACAGTAACAGATTTCGCCAGATTTCTTGGCTGATCCACGTTTCTTCCAAGCATAACTGCTATATGGTAAGACAATAACTGCAAAGGAATTGTAGTAAGAAGCGGAGTAAGAGACTCGATAGTCTCGGGCACTTCAATTACATGATCTGCAAGTTCTCTAACTTCAGTATCACCATCAGTCACCACAGCAATGATCTTTCCTTTTCTGGATTTAATCTCCTGGATGTTACTCACCACTTTTTCGTAATGCCCCTTTTTAGTTGCGATTACCACCACGGGCATTTGCTCATCAATGAGGGCGATAGGTCCATGTTTCATCTCTGCTGCAGGATATCCTTCAGCATGTATATAAGAAATTTCCTTTAATTTTAAAGCTCCTTCCAGCGCAACAGGAAAATTAAATCCTCTTCCCAGATAGAGACAGTTCGTGGCTTCTTTATAAATATCTGCAATTCCACGAATGTGCTCGTCAGAATTAAGCGCCTCTTTTACCTTCTCCGGAATTCGCTCCAGTTCCTGCAAGTGAAAACGGAAATCTGAATTGGAAATAGTCCCTTTATGCTTCGCAAGTTTTAACGCCATTAAAGTCAGGACTGTAATTTGTGTGGTAAAAGCTTTTGTTGAAGCCACACCAATTTCTGGGCCGGCGTGGGTATAAGCACCTGCATTGGTTTCCCTGGAAATGGAAGAGCCAACCACATTACAAACCCCAAATACGAAAGCACCTTTCTCTTTAGCCAGTTTTATCGCGGCCATGGTATCTGCTGTTTCCCCACTCTGTGAGATAGCAATAACCACATCATTTTCTGTAATAATAGGATTTCTATATCTAAATTCTGAAGCATATTCCACCTCTACAGGTATCCTCGCAAGGTCTTCAAAAATATATTCGGCAACAAGCCCGGCATGCCATGAAGTTCCGCAGGCAACTATAAGAATCCTGCGCGCATTGGCTATTCTTTCAATATTATCGTCTACCCCAGCCATTCTGATTATACCTTTATCTGGCAACATCCTGCCCCGGTATGTATCACTTATAGCACTAGGTTGCTCATAGATCTCTTTCAGCATAAAATGATCATAGCCTCCTTTTTCAATTTGCTCCAGGTTCATCTGAAGCTCATGAATATAAGGATCTACAAGTGTATCATCTTTAATTTTTCTTATTTTCACACCTTTATGAAGCCGAACAACAGCCATTTCGCCGTCTTCCAGGTAAATCGCATTATTGGTAAATTCAATAAAAGGAGAAGCATCTGACGCTACAAAGAATTCCTCTTCGCCAACACCAATTGCAAGAGGGCTCCCCAATCTTGCCACTACTATTTCGTCTGGTTTTTTCTTATCAAAAACAGCAATTGCATAAGCACCAATCGTCTGGTTCAAGGCTATCTGTACCGCTTTTCCAAGTTTCACGCCTTCTTTTTGTATTACATCTTCAATAAGGTTAACAAGAACCTCGGTATCTGTTTCACTTTTGAAGGTATAACCACGCTTTTTCAATTCCTTTTTTAAGGAATCATAATTCTCTATAATTCCGTTATGGATAATTACAAGGTCTCCGGAATTAGAGTAATGCGGATGCGAATTTACATCATTTGGTTCACCATGCGTGGCCCAGCGTGTATGACCGATACCTACCTTTCCCGATGTTTCGATGGAATTCTCCATCTTCTCCTTAAGATCTGAAACTTTCCCTTTTGTCTTACAAAGTTTTAGTTCCCCGTCATCAAACAGAGCTATTCCTGCGCTATCATACCCACGGTATTCTAATCTCTGGAGCCCTTTTAAAACTATGGGATAAGCATCCCTGTGGCCAATATAACCAACAATTCCACACATAATTCTTATTCGTTTGTTTCAGTATAATAAATTCTTAGCTTCAGTCTTTTTTCTTCGTCTTCAGACCTGTTTCCATGTAAAACAGTCCCCAGCGGAGTCATAACTGAAGTTAATGGCACTCTATCTATATTTTCAGAATCTCTTACTGCAGCGTTTGCTGTAATATTTATATTTGAAGTAACCACTAATCCTAAGCGCACATTGGTTGAATCTTTATTTAAAATATTATTTACATGCTGTGTAATGCGCAGCGTGTATTTTAAACCATTACCATCTTCCTCTGTTTCCAAGCGGGAAGAATGGGTTGTTAATGAATTTAAAGGATCTCTGTCGTTCGCTCCGGGATCAAAACTATAATCAATAAGCCTTCTGTTGTTATTGAGGTCATAAAGATAGACACGTTCTGGTTCATTAACCCCTTCGGCAATGTCCTGATTAACATAAAAACTTAAATTGGCTTCATTTACCAACCAATTGTTTTGCTTTAACTCTTCCAGTTCCGCAGGATCTGAGAACAGATCGATAATTGCCATACTACCCTCACCTCCTTGAATATAAAGGTTCTCTGCACCATTCTCTTCAGCAGAACTTTGTATTACCTGTAGCACCTCCTCTGGATATTCTCCCTCAAATGTATTAACGACGTTATTTCCAAAATTCAGATTAAAGCTACGTCTCGCTCTGGTAACTTCCTCATCACCGTTGGTTGCGTTATCATATTTGTAATAGAGTGTAATACCGGCTCCACTCGCAGCTGCAAGGTTAAGCAGCGCCATACTACCGTCATTATTAACAGCTTCAGCTTTAATAAAAAGACCGCGGAGATAGTTTCTGAAATTTGCGTTATTTGCAAGTTCTGAATCACCTTCTTTATCCAGAATTCTCTGCTGAAAAAATTCAACCGGAAGTTTCATCCTTAAAGCAGGTGCAGAAACCACTGTATCCGTTTCACCGGCAGCAGTAGGCTCATAAGAAACTATTTGTTGTGTTGAAGGACGATAATTGCCATTTTCATATAGGGTATCACCTATTATATATTGTCCAAACAACTCTTGCTGATCTGAATAATATTTCTGCCTTTGCTCAAAATTACTTTCAGGATCAAGATCATTCAGGTAATAGTCAGACGCCAAAACAGAAACTTTAAAAGGAGAATTTCCGTAGATCGAATCCAGCTCATAAGCATCTGCAACATTTGCAACACCACCTAAAGTATGACTGAAAAATGGAATTTTAAGCACCACACTATCCAGCACCGGATCATCTCCAAAAACGGGATTTACGCTGGAGAGTGAAACCTGGGTTAAAATACTCGCCTCACTTAATCCATAAACCGGGTGGTTGTAAGCACCTAATAAGTGGTTAGGCAAATTATTGGTTTGAACTGATTTGATCTTCCTGGACCAGGCAGTAACGTCTATCTCCCGCAAATCAACACCTGTTGGGTTTCCTATTACTTCTCCTCCAATTTCAGTATAATCCTCATCGCAGGACACAAAAGAAAAAACAACAACAAAAGTTGCTGCTATTTTTAAAGTCAATCTATTTAAAATCATTCGCTGTTTTTTACTGTTTTAGAACTTTTGCAGCATAAAAGTCCTGATAAGCCTGTGCAAATTCCTCTCTGTTTTTATAAGGTAAAACAGGCTTATTTAATCTGTTTACATACGTTTTGAGATCATCCGGCACATTATCTCCACTCAGGATAATAGCATCGGAATTATCTACGGCAGTTTTTATGAGGTTTACGTAATTTGGTTCTTCCAAATGCTTTACATCCTCATCTTCCATTCCATCAAAAAGAACTTTTTCCTGCATCTCAGTACTTAACGTTTCATCGAAACTTTGATTGTATATTGAAGTAACAATTTTTGCATCACTAAACAGGGGCTCGTTTCCGTAGTAGTTTCTCAGGTACAACGGCAGCAGGGAAGCCAGCCAGCCGTGAACGTGGATTATATCGGGGGACCAATTTAATTTCTTTACTGTTTCAATTACTCCCTTTGCAAAAAAGATGGCACGCTCATCATTATCATCAAATAAATTCCCGTCCTCGTCTGTAAGGGTAGCTTTTCTTTTAAAGTAATCTTCATTATCAATAAAATAAACCTGCATTCTTTCCTTTGGAATAGATGCCACTTTAATAATTAATGGCATATCGAGATCGTTGATAACAAGATTGATTCCTGAAAGCCGTATTACCTCATGCAATTGATGACGCCTTTCATTGATATTACCAAACCTTGGCATAAAAATCCTAATTTGGCCACCCTGGTTATTTACCATTTTTGCGGCTTCAAAAGAGGTGGATGAAATGTCTGTTTCAGGCAGGTAGGGTATAACTTCAGAGGAGACGTACAATACTCTCTTATCTTTCATAAAATCTTTGCTTTAATTGCGATTGCGAATAAAAAACACGCAAAATTACAAAAATTTATGCAGATTGCTAGTAATATATTAAGTTTGCACGCTGTTAATTTTATAATAAAGTGCAGATATTTAAGGAAAAACAACCGCTAATAACTACTCTCGGGAGCTACAAATCTTCCGGCAAGACTATTGGACTGGTCCCTACAATGGGAGCCCTTCACGAGGGTCACCTTTCCCTTGTAAAACAGGCTTTGGAGGAGTGCGATAAGGTGGTGGTAAGTATCTTTGTTAACCCTACTCAATTTGACAATCCCCAAGACCTGGAGAAATATCCCAGAACACTGGAGCAGGATATAGCGCTGCTAAAGCAGGCACACGAAGATCTGCTTATTTTTGCGCCTAATGCAAATGAACTTTACGGCGAAAAAATTATCTCTGAGCATTTTGATTTTCAGGGACTGGAAAAAGTAATGGAAGGCAAGTACAGAACTGGCCATTTTGACGGGGTTGGAACCATCATAAAACTTTTGTTTACGATCATTCAACCCGACAAGGCATTCTTTGGCGAAAAAGATTTTCAGCAACTCCAAATTATCAGAAAATTAACTGAAATTCTTAAGTTACCGGTAGAGATTGTAGGCTGCCCGATTTTAAGGGAAGATTCGGGACTTGCAAGAAGTTCCAGAAACGAACGACTAAGTAGCTTACATAGAGAAAAAGCGGCGTTTATTTATAATACACTGAAAAAATCGCGGCAGCTCTTTGGCACAAAAAGTGCAGATTATATAGTAAAATGGGTAGAAGATGAATTTAAAAACTATCCTTATTTGGAACTTGAATATTTTGAAATTGCCGATACCCAGACATTAAAAAAAGCTGAGCAGAAGAAAAAAGGAGCACAATACAGGGCTTTTATTGCAGCTTATGCTGATGATATTCGGTTAATAGATAACATGCCTTTAAACAATTAATTTCTTGAAAATGCAGGTGCACGTAGTAAAATCAAAAATTCACCGGGTTAAAGTCACCGGAGCCGATCTAAATTATATTGGAAGTATTACTATAGATGAAGATCTTATGGAAGCTGCCAACATAATTGAAGGCGAAAAAGTGCAGATCGTAAATAACAATAACGGGGAAAGGTTAGAGACTTATGTAATTCCCGGCACGCGAAATTCAGGGGAAATAACCCTAAACGGAGCTGCCGCCAGAAAGGTCGCAAAAGGCGATATCCTTATTTTAATTGCATATGCCATAATGGATTTTGAAGAGGCTAAAAGCTTCAAGCCCTCTCTTGTTTTTCCAGATGAAGAAACCAACTTATTGACCTGATCTTTTGAAGAAAAAGACCATCAAATTATTAAAAATCATAATCCCCCTGGCACTGGGGATTTTTTTAATTTGGTACTCGCTACAAAGTGCGACTCCTTTGGAGCGCGAAGAACTGCTCGACAATGTTCTAAAAGCTAATCCCTTCTGGATTATCCTCTCTATAACCCTAGGAGCTTTGTCCCATCTCTCCAGAGCCTACAGATGGAAATACCTACTGGAGCCTTTGGGTTATAACCCGGGACTTGCAAACAGTTTTATGGCAGTTATGGTAGGTTATCTTGCTAATTTTGGCATTCCAAGATCGGGCGAAGTTTTACGCGCCGTCACACTTTCTTCCTACGAAAAGGTGCCATTCGAGAAAGGATTCGGCACTATAATTTCTGAGAGAATTGCAGATATGGTTATCCTTCTGCTTATCGTTGCGGTGACCATTGCTCTACAAACAGACCATCTTCTAACCTATTTTAAAGCTAATAATGTAAATCCCCTGGTGAGTATAGGTCTATTTATAGCTTTAATTTTCCTGGGTGTTCTGGGTTTACAATTTATCAAAAGATCCCAATGGTCCATTGCCATAAAGGTAAGGAAGCTGGCAAAAGGGCTGCTGGAGGGAATGAAAAGCATCCTGAAGATGAAGAAGAAGTGGGAGTTTATACTTCACACCATCTTTATCTGGGCTATGTACGTGTTAATGTTTTATGTAATTGTCTTCACGGTTCCCGAAACTGCAAATGCAAGCGTGGGGGCAATAATGGCAGCTTTCGTAGTAGGTTCTTTTGCTATTTCTGCAACAAATGGGGGAATCGGTGTTTATCCTGTTGCAATTGGGGCCATCCTTATTCTTTACGGAATAAGCAAACAGAGCGGCGAAGCTTTTGGCTGGATTTTATGGGGCTCGCAGACGTTAATGGTGCTCGTCTTTGGTGGCCTGTCTTTCATTCTTTTACCCGTTTTAAACCAAAAGAAATAATGCTTACCTTGCCTGGGTTAACCTATCTATAACCTATGATGAAAAAACTACTTATGCTGGTGGTCCTGATATTTCCCCTTATCAGTTCCGCACAAATCATTTACGAAACGGTTTCCTCTGCAAAAATGCAGGAAACGCGTGAAATTAAAGTTCAGCTACCCCGTAATTACGAAGAGAATAAAGAAAAATACTATCCTGTAGTTTTAGTACTGGACGGCGATTATCTTTTTGAACCTGTAGCTGGAATTGTTGATTACTATTCTTATTGGGAAAATATTCCGGAAATGATCATCGTTGGTGTCAATCAGGCAGGTTCGAGAAATGAAGATTCGAGCTACGACAACGAACGATTTTTACCCTCGGACGAGGGAGCTGAATTTTTTGAATTCCTGGGAATGGAACTTTTAAAAACTATAGATCAAAAATACAGGACAGCGCCTTTTCAAATAATTGTAGGCCACGACCTTACTGCAAACTTCCTGAATTATTATTTACTTAAACCTGAACCAGTATTTGAAGGATATATTAACCTTAGTCCCGATCTTGCTCCCGAAATGGCAAACCGTATTACCAGCGTACTTTCAAAGACCGAAAGTAAAAGATGGTACTACCTGGCTACAGGAAGCGAAGATATCCCTCAGTTAAAGGAAGGCATACTTTCTCTGGACAATCAAATAGCAGCTCTGGATAACGACTTGCTATCTTATAAATTTGACAATTTTAAAGATGCCAGTCATTATTCACTCGTGGGGAGGGCAATCCCTTCAGCCATTGAAAGCATTTTCGACGTCTTCGGACCGATTTCGCAGAAAGAATATAATGAAGTACTCCTGCAAACCTCCATTTCTCCTTCAGAATATCTTATTCAGAAATATGAGTCTATTGAAAAGCTTTTTGGCCTTGAAAAACAAATAAGGTTAAATGATTTTCTTGCAATCCATCAGGCCATAGAGAAAACAAGAAGATGGGAAGAATATGATGAGCTAAGCAAACTTGCAAACGATCATTTCCCAGGCACGATGTTAAGCACCTATTTTGAAGCCCGGTATGAAGAAGAGACAGGTAATCCCAAAAAAGCAATGAGAACCTATCAAAATGCTTACGGACAGCAAAAAATAGCTTTTTTAGATGTCGATTTTATGCTGGAAAAGGCAAACGCGATAAAAAGGGATTTCGGCTACTAAAAATAAAATTTTAAAATAGCAATGGCAAAAGTAAAAACCGCATTCTATTGCCAGAATTGTGGGGCACAATATTCAAAATGGCAAGGCAGGTGTACTTCGTGCAATGAGTGGAACACCATTGTAGAAGAAGTTGTGCAGAAACCAGATCCAAAAGACTGGAAATCGCCTGCAGCAAAAGAAGCAAAGAGGGTTTCCAGGCCATTAAAACTTGCCGAAATAGAGAATGCCCCCCATAACCGTTGGAAAACAGGTAATAATGAGCTGGACCGCGTTCTTGGCGGCGGTCTTGTTCCTGGATCCCTTACACTTTTAGGAGGTGAACCCGGTATTGGAAAAAGTACTCTGCTATTGCAAATTTCGCTTCAGTTTAAATTTAAGGTGTTATACGTTTCGGGAGAAGAAAGCCAGCAGCAAATTAAAATGCGAGCTGAACGTATAGATCCAAATCCCTCAAATTGTTATATTCTAACCGAAACAAAAACCCAAAACATCTTTCGGCAAATAGAAGCTATTTCTCCGGAAGTAGTTATAATTGATTCTATACAAACCCTCCACAGTGATTATATCGAAAGTTCCCCGGGCAGTATTTCCCAAATAAGGGAATGCACCGCAGAACTTATAAAATTTGCCAAAGAAAGCGGTGTACCCGTTATTCTTATTGGCCATATTACCAAAGAAGGTAGTATTGCAGGTCCAAAGGTACTGGAGCATATGGTAGATACTGTCCTACAGTTTGAAGGAGATCGCAATCACGTATACAGGATATTAAGAGCACATAAGAACAGGTTTGGTTCAACACACGAGCTTGGTATTTATGAAATGCAGGGCAGCGGATTAAGAGAAGTAAGCAATCCGTCGGAAATCCTTATTTCAAAAAATGACGAAGACTTAAGCGGTACTGCTATCGCCGCTACACTAGAAGGAATGCGCCCTTTAATGATAGAAATTCAGGCTCTGGTAAGTACCGCCGTTTATGGCACACCACAGCGCTCTACTACAGGTTACAATGCCAAAAGGCTCAATATGATACTTGCGGTACTGGAAAAACGAGCCGGATTTAAACTTGGTGCAAAAGATGTCTTTCTGAATATAACCGGTGGAATTTCAGTTGATGATCCTGCGATAGATCTTGCCGTGGTAGCCGCTATTCTCTCTTCTAATGAAGATATTCCCGTAGAAAAAGATGTTTGTTTTGCTGCAGAAGTAGGCCTGGCAGGAGAAATACGTCCCGTAACCAGGGTTGAGCAGCGAATAATTGAAGCCGAAAAACTCGGTTTCGGAAAAATCTTAATTTCAACACAAAGTAAAGTTCCCAAGAACAATTTTAGCATTCAAATTATTAAATTAGCAAAAATTGAAGATGTAGTAAGTCATTTATTTGAATAAAAATGGCATAGTTAATGCTCTTAAACTGCTGAAAAATAATTATATGCGACAAATAAAATTATTGATAGTATTAACAGCAGTTATCCTCACAGGTTGTTCCCAGCTCAATAAAGCTTCAGATTATATTACAAATCCCACTGCAAAAGAAGTGTACAAGAGAGATTTTAATCTTTCAGATAGTCTTTTCACGCTTTGGAATAATCAGGTGGACCTTGCTTTAAAAGATAGTGTACAGGTAGAACTGCCATATGCCGAAAAAGGCAAATTTCTACCCCGTGCTTTTCCTGTGTATTCGTATGAAGTCAGCCTAACTCCCGGGGAGCTTTTTAATTTTGAAATAGAAACCGATTCTATTAAGGAGCTGGTTTTTATTGATGTTTTCAGAAGAACTACAGACTCTCTAAATCCCTACAAAAAAGTAGAAAGCGCTGCATTTGGTGCGAAGCAATTTACTTTTGAAGCTAAGGAGAAAGGAAACTTTAAAGTAGTAATTCAACCTGCAATTGAGGCAAATTCACCTTTCTTACTGAAGATGATTAAAAGTCCTGCTTATCTTTTCCCGGTCGCATCTTATACAAATTCCGCAATCCAAAGCCTTTGGGGAGCCCAACGAGATGGAGGGGCAAGAAGCCATGAAGGGATTGATATATTTGCAAAGCGCGGAACTCCAGTTGTCGCCGCTACTTCTGGCCGCGTTACTTATACCGGCGAAAAAGGCCTTGGCGGAAAACAGGTATGGTTAAGGGATAGCCGCAGAGGCCAGTCGCTTTATTACGCACACCTGGACAGCATTAAGCCCATCTCTGGAAGTGTAAAGGTAGGAGACACTTTAGGATTTGTAGGAAACACCGGTAACGCGAGAACTACACCGCCCCATCTTCACTTCGGAATTTACAAAAACTTTGAAGGTGCCATAGACCCGTTAAGCTTTGTTTTTCTTCCAAAGCCATTAAATCTTGACAACCTGGAGGATGAGATTCCAAATAAAATCCTTACCAAAGCGGTCACGGCAAACCTCAGAAACAAACCCACGACTTCGGGGTCAAAAATTATAGGTTCTTCCAAAGCACAGGACACGCTCCAAATTTTGGGAAAATCAAAAGATTGGTATCATATAAGAACTCCCGAAAATAAAGCTTCATTTATTCATCAAAGCCTCGTAAAACCTATTTAAGGCGCAGGATTTGATATAGCTTTATGCACCTCTTCTATTTCCTGAAGGATTTCTTCGGAAAGATTAACATTAATGCTGTCTATATTTTCGCTTAATTGATCTATTGTTGTCGCCCCAATAATATTACTGGTCACAAAAGGCTGCTGATTTATAAACGCCAAAGCTAAATGCGTAAGGCCGATATTGTGCTTTTTAGCGATATCATTATACGCGCCTGTAGCTTTTACCGCCCCTTCCCCGGTGTACCTCTTGTACTGCGGAAACAGGCTTAACCTTGTGTTTTCTTTAATTCCGCCAAGGTGCTTTCCAGACAGAACGCCCATTCCTAAAGGAGAATAAGGCAATAGCCCTACATTTTCCCGATGAAGGATCTCGGTAAGGCCAATTTCGTCCTTCCTGTTCAAAAGATTATATGGGTTTTGAACACTTACCACCCTGGGCAGGCCGTTCCTGCTCTCCTCCAGGCACCTCATTAAACCAAATGGAGTTTCGTTGGATAACCCAATATATCCTATTTTTCCAGCCTTGATCATCTTATCCAGATTCTCCAGGACTTCCCGAAAATTGTCTTCCCACTCTTCATCTTCATGAGTGTAACCTTTCTTTCCGAAAAAATTGGTTTGTCGTTCCGGCCAATGTAATTGATAAAGGTCGATATGATCTGTTTGCAGGCGTTGCAAACTTTTATTTACCGCATCTTCTACTGCTTCTTTGTGGTAACCCAGCTTAGGCCTTATATGGGAAACCATCTCAGCCGGGCCGGCTATTTTAGAGGCAAGAACTACTTCTTTTCTCCTACCGGATTTCTTAAACCAGCTTCCAATAATCTCTTCAGTTCTTCCCTGGGTTTCCGGTTTTGCAGGAACTGGATACATCTCTGCAGCATCCATAAAATTAACTCCCTGCTCCAGCGCATATTCGATCTGTTCATGACCTTCGGCTTCGGTATTCTGTTCTCCCCAAGTCATAGTACCCAGACATATTTTACTGACTTTTAGATCTGTATTAGGTAATCTTGTATATTTCATATTCAATTTTTTGAAAATCAGGCTGCCCGAAAATTCCTTTCTAACATTAATTCATTTTGATGACTCAATTCCACAAAACAGTCGATTCCCAGTTTTTTATTCTTAGTTAAGGATCCTCTACTATTCCGTTTCATTTAGCAAACGCGTTACCTCATCCAGTTTTGGAGTAAGGATAACTTCGATTCTGCGGTTTTTAGCCCTTCCTTCAGCAGTTTCATTACTTGCTACCGGCGCATATTCTCCCCTTCCGGCCGCCGTTAGGTTCTGCGGATCGATGTTACTGTTCTCTTTTAAAATCTGCACAATCGCAGTTGCGCGTTTGGTGGAAAGATCCCAATTATCGGTTAACGGACCGCTGCCCCCGTAAGGCACATTATCGGTATGTCCTTCAATTAAAACGGCAATATCAGGATTTTGGGCCAGCACTTCTCCCAACTGCTCAACGGCTCTTCTTCCTTCAGAATTTACTGCCCAGCTTCCCGAGCCAAACAGTAGTTTATTTTCCATGGAAACATAAACCTTCCCATCGCGCTGCTCTACAGTAAGACCTTTGCCTTCAAAGTTGGTGAGTGCTTTAGAAATAGCTTCCTTTAAAGCATTCATTTTAGCGTCTTTTGCAGCAATAAGCCCTTCCAGTTCACTTATGCGATTGGACCGTGCCTGCAAATCGCGCTGAAGTTTCTCCAGCCTTGTTTGCTCAGCTGCAAGCGTATTTTCCTTTTCTTCCAGTTGAGCCAGCAACTCCCGGTTTTGCCTGGAATTTTCAGCAATAGCAGCAGAACTATTCTGCTCCAAAGCGTCATACGAATTTTTCAAATTATCGTACTTCGATTGGAGTGAAGATAAATTTTCAGCTAAATTATTGCGTTCTGCGGTTAGGTTTTGATGCTCCTCCTGCAAGGTTTTATATTCCGTGTCCATTTTTCTGTACCGCTCCAGGTCAGCAGACATTTCACGGTTTTCACGCTGGAGATCAGCGTGTTTATTCTCGAGTTCCTTATAGGTTTTAGAAGAAACACAAGAACTCAGCAACAAAGCAATTGCAAATACAAAAAGAAAAGATATCCTTATCATTTTAGTCTAAATTTTATTCCAACTCAATCAAAACCGGGCAGTGATCACTGTGATATGCTTCAGGTAATATAACGGCACGCTTCATTCTTTCTTGTAGGGTTTCTGAAACCAGGTTGTAATCTATACGCCAGCCTTTATTATTATTCCGGGCATTTGCCCGGTAACTCCACCAGGAATAATGATCACCTTCTTCATTAAAATGCCGAAAGGAGTCTATAAATCCTTTTTTCATAAAGTTATTAATCCATTCCCTTTCCTCCGGAAGAAATCCTGAAACATTCTTTAACCGCACAGGGTCATGAATATCTATGGCCTCGTGACAAATATTGTAATCCCCGCAGATAATGAGGTTTGGAATTTCAAGTTTCAGCTTATCCACGTACCGCTGAAAATCTGCCATATACTGAAATTTATGATCCAGCCTCTTAATATTTGTTCCCGAAGGAAGGTAAAGGCTCATTACCGAAAATTCTTCAAAATCGGCCCGCAGATTGCGTCCTTCAAAATCCATATAATCCACACCCGTTCCATACTCCACATGAAGAGGTTTTAACTTGCTGAGGATGGCTACCCCGCTATAGCCTTTCTTTTGAGCGGGATACCAATAATGATAAGGATACCCGGCTTCTTCAAAATCCTGCAAATTTAATTGATCCGGAGAGGCTTTTATTTCCTGGAGACATACAACGTCTGGATTGGCCTGCTGCAACCATTCCAAAAACCCTTTTCTGATTGCTGCTCTTATTCCGTTAACGTTATAAGAAATTATTCGCATGTAGTTTGTTCTAAATTTTCAAAAATATGTTTATCAGAGGCATCTTCAAACCGACAAAGGAATAAATTTAATGAAGTTATAAGGCTGAAATTCTGCTGAAAAAAGCTTACAATTCACATAGAGCAGCTTCTTCGAGCTTACTTTACTATAAAACGCTTTACCTTACCGAATTCCCTTGTCCCCACTCTTACAAGGTAAACACCTCTTGCGGCGTAAGACATATCAAGATCGTAAACATAGCCATACCCGTTGTTTTCAATCTGGTTCTCAAGAAGCTTTTGTCCAAGCATATCATGAACTGTTATCCTAAGTGTCTCATCATAATCTGTTTCAATGGCCACACGATAGGTTCCGTCAGGGCTTCTCACAACAAGCAGTTCAGCTTCATTAAGAATAAAATCTTCAATATTCAGAGTACTGTCGGTCACATTTACGGAGTAATCGTGGGTTGTTCCGTATTCCATTACATCACAGGGATCATTAAGATCTCCCTCAAAGCTGGTGTCCCCCGCCCGTATCCTTAGAAGATGCTCTCCCAAGGGAGCGTTTTCAGGAATAGAAAATTCTACAGAAAGGGCCGTATTGGGCTGTGGTATCACTCTTGAACTGATTAACAGTTCATCATCATCAAAAACTGCGTCGTCGTTAAGATCAATCCACATAGAAAAACGTTCGTTTTCCTCCTCTGCAAACAGAGATTTTACGGTTACTGTAAAGGTACCCTGCGAACGATCCAGCGTGGCTTGGGAACCAATAAAGTCTATATAGCCATCTCCACAGGGGATACGCTCGTTCAAAATTTCTTCCAATTCAAAATAGAAAAGCCCGTCCCCAAAAGAACAATCTGAACCTTCAGGAATACAATTCAGATTTGCAATAGATTTCACCGTAGAATCATTGGTAGGGTCAAAATCTTCCTCAAGCTGTGTTCTGGCAATTACCCTGTAACTTCCCGAGGGGCTAAGGTCTGCTCTTTGATTAAAGGTATATATTTCATTCTCCCCTACTCCAACAGTGCCTTCAAAAACTTCTCTCACCGGCGCATTGTTCCCTACCTGGTAAGAAACCGGAAAACCTGATTGCGGCTCTCCTCCAAAATTCTCAATTGTAACGGTAACAACTTCTGTAGGCGTTAAATTTTGTCCTGTAACGGGAACATCTATAGAAGTTACGCCCACATCCCTGGGCGGCAGGTTTCTTATTTGAGCTACAAAAGTGTCATTTTCTGAATCCTGATCGTTACTAAGTGAAGTGGTAAACACAACTTCATAGGTTTCTCCTATTTCAGAAAAATCTGCCGGTTGCGAGAACGTGAAGTCGGCCGACTCGGTTGCCGGAAGACTTTCAGTAAAAATTTCAGTAACTGTTTCCCCTCCGTTTATTGTATAACTCACAGGAAATCCAGATTGTGCATTAGAACCGAAATTCCTTACCCTAACGGTAACTTCTTCAGCATTTCCCAGAGTTGCGTCCTGAGGAGATATACGGGAGATAGCGCCCACATCGTTTTGGTTATCTGCCGCAATCCTAAACACCCCCACCCGGTTTTTACGAACCACACCTTCAAAATATTCAGCATTATGCCAAAACGTGAGGCCATCTGCAGGATCTACAGAAAGATGGGCGTAATCTCCATACCTGCTGTTAGGGTCGGGATCTTCTCCTTCTACTATCGTCTGTTCCTCCAGGCTCATTATTCCCAATTCATCGCCGGCATACCTCCCGGTGTACCTTATAGATGGGAAAATTGGGGTTTCAGGGTTATCGTCTAAAATTGTAAATCCAAGGCCAATATTACCCTGACTGTCTATACCTATACTTCCGCTAAACCTGTCACTGTTATCCGGGGCATAAGTTCCTTCCTGATAAACAGACCATATTTCTTCATTAGCCTCTTGCCTGAGCTCATACCATCTTATACCGGCATGTTCTGCAGCACCAGGGTCTACGTCTACCACAAAATTCATTACTACAGACGTATGGGTATCAAAGCGTCTGTATTGTGTCATATACATCATTGTCGCCTGGAGGGCATCAATTTCGGGAGCATTGCCGGGTTGGGAAAGGTTGCTGAAGGAACCTCCGTCAAAAGTTGCAACAAAAGGGGAAACACCGTCTGCCTGGCCCAGTTCCTGTGACTCTGAAATAACCGAAGCAGAAGGATTGTCCCAATCTACATTTACCAGCCAGATTTTTAAGTGATCCTGGGTTATTCCTGCCCAGGCATCGTCCTGCATAAAAATGATAGGTGAATTCCCACGCGGTGGCTCCATCTCTCCTATTGCATTAAAACCGGCTGGACTGTAAAACCCATTGGTCTGGATACCCGGTAAAGGAAAAGATACAATTCCTGCAGTTTCGCCCTGGAGCATCCTGTCCCGTTCCACTACGTAAATCACCTGACTTTGATCTGCAGTATTGGAATGTTTGTTAGTGGTAATATAATAACCATCACCCCAAACAGAAATTTTTATATAATCTGGCAATACGCCATTTGTAGTAAACCTGTACGTAAACCATCCGTCATTTAAGGGGTCCGGCCCACGGGAAACTGCTATAAGAAAACTTTCAGGGGTATCGCTAAACTGACTTATAAGATAACGATCTGCAAATTCATCATAAATAACGATAGGGTCACCAAGCACTTCATTGGCAAATTCTCCGCCAATACTTGCCAAAGAGGCGGGCGGCATGAGTTGATTTCCACTTTTGTCCCAAATTGAAAATGCCGAATTCCACGCGTTTACGTAGTGGTTTGGACCCACAAAACCGGTTGGATCTGTAGGCGTAGACCTGGAACTTACAGCTTCATAGGACAATATTGGTGCTTTTGAAGGCACCTCCCCCATTTTGCTTTGTAATGCAGGATCTGTAGTTTTTGGCAGCCCTTTTCCCGGCACCACCTTATTGATACCCCGGTTACGCGGATTATAAATTTTAAATTCTGAAGAAGGAGCAACCAGTTTACCTTTTGAAAGTGCCCCTGAAGGCACAGCACGTGCCGAATCTACGTAAACAGGACCTGAAATTTGCTTATTTTGCGCCTTTGCATCAGGATGAAAAAGAAAGACAAGAATTAAAAAGTATAGTAGGTTTTTCATCATTACAAGGGATCGCTTCTTCAAAATTAGACAATAATATATCGTTTTAAACAAAAGAAGAAGCTCTAAAGTTAATAATATAATCCTGAAATTTCCTCCTCATATCTTTATGTGCGCCTACCGGAAATTCCCAAACGGCCCAAGACTTTTAAATTTTATGTTAACCTGAAAAAATCAACTGCAGTGTTTACACCTGAAATGTCAACTTCCAAGCCAGCTTCTAAAGTCGGTTTCCTTTTTTATAATTGCCGATAATTGCGAAATTTCGACCCTCTTCTGTTCCATTGTATCCCTAAAACGAACAGTAACTGTCTGGTCTTCAATGGAATCGTGATCTACAGTGATGCAAAGCGGAGTTCCTGCAGCATCTTGCCTCCTGTATCTCCTGCCAATGGCATCTTTTTCGTCAAACTGAACGTTAAAATCCCATTTTAACTCGTCAAAAATTTCCTGGGCAAGCTCCGGTAAATCGTCTTTCTTCACTAAAGGCAAAATTGCCGCTTTTGTAGGCGCAAGTACCGCCGGAAGCTTTAAAACCGTCCTGCTACTGCCATCTTCCAGCTCTTCTTCTTTTAAGGACGCCGCAAGTACAGAGAGGAACATCCTGTCGAGACCAATGGAAGTTTCTATTACATAAGGAACATAATTTTCCTTCAATTCAGGATCATAAAACCTCAGTTTTTTGCCTGAATGTTCTTCATGAGCTTTTAAATCAAAGTCTGTACGCGAATGGATCCCCTCAAGTTCCTTAAACCCAAACGGATAATCAAATTCGATATCTGCAGCAGCATTTGCGTAATGCGCCAGTTTATCGTGGTCGTGAAAACGGTAATTTTCATCCCCGAGACCCAGTGATAAATGCCATTTTAGACGCACCTCTTTCCAGTGCTCATACCACTTTAGTTCTTCTCCCGGGCGCACAAAAAACTGCATCTCCATTTGTTCAAATTCCCGCATTCTGAATATAAACTGTCGCGCGACAATTTCATTTCTGAAAGCTTTTCCTATTTGTGCAATTCCAAAAGGAATTTTCATCCTTCCGGTTTTTTGTACGTTAGAAAAGTTTACGAAAATACCCTGTGCAGTCTCCGGCCGAAGGTATAATTGTGTTGCAGAATCTGCTGAAGCTCCCAGTTTGGTCCCAAACATCAGGTTAAACTGCCTCACATCTGTCCAGTTCCTAGAACCGGTTTCAGGATCGGCAATTTCAAGTTCTTCAATAAGTGACTTTACATCGGCAAGATCCTCGTTTGTTAGTGATCTTCCCAAACGTTCCAGAATTTCTTTCCGATCACCTAAATAGCGCTTTACCCGTGGATTGGTAGCCTTATATTGTTCTTCATCAAATTCTTCCCCAAAGCGTTTCTTTGCTTTATCTATTTCTTTTTGTGCCTTTTGAAGGAGCTTTTCAGCATAATCTTCTACAAGCACATCTGCACGGTAACGCCGCTTGGAATCTTTATTGTCAATTAATGGATCATTAAAGGCATCTACGTGCCCAGAAGCCTTCCAGGTTGTGGGGTGCATTAAAATTGCCGCATCTATACCCACGATGTTCTGGTGCATCTGCACCATACTTTTCCACCAGTACTCCTTTATATTTTTCTTTAGTTCGGCACCATTTTGACCGTAGTCATAAACCGCGCTCAATCCATCATATATTTCGCTCGATGCAAAAATATACCCATACTCTTTAGCATGGGATATTACATTTTTGAATAAATCTTCGTTTTTCGCCATAGAGCAAAAATAAAAAAACCGCCCTGATATCCATCAAGACGGCCTCTTTTTTGTTTAAAATTATCTTAAACTAAAAGTAGAAGTACCTATAAGGTAGGCATCTGAATATACATAGACTTTATATTCACCTTCAATTAACATGTCTTCACTCGCGTTGGCAAGAACGCAAACATCCAGTTCTTCATTTTCATAATAAACCCGGGAGTTTGCACTATATACCATCACCCCGCCTTCATGCTGCACGGCAATCTGGTCACCTACAAGTTCATTCTCAGGATTATAAACCTGCACATTAATAGTTTTCTCTCCCGGCTCGGCCAGCTCATTGGAGGATATGGTAAAGCAGGTCCTTATCTGGTCTACCCTTCGCGTCCTGTCATTCTCTACAACCCTGCCACTATTCCTCACAATTACTCCCTCTCCCCTTAATCCGGTAATTTTTAATCTTGAAGCACGATCTACTTTTGAAGAAAGGCTTTGATTGGTATTTTGTAAAGAATCTGAGATCCTGGTACGTTCCTCCAGCACCGTATTTGTACTGTCTATTGCTGAAGTTAAGCGCTGATTTTGTGAACTTAAGCTATCTACAACCCTGAAAAGCCTGTCCTTTTCGGCTCTCAGGTTTCCAATTTCCCTTCGGTATCGAGAAATAAGAGCAAGATTCGCTTCGTTGTCTTGAACAGAATCCAGTAACCTGTTTATTCGTTCCCGCGCTTCCACCATATTCTGGTCCATTATTTCATTCTCTTCAATGGCTTCATCGTACTTTACGATGAGGTCATTAAGCTCATCTTCTATATTTGCTTTCTCATTCTGAAGAATTTCTTTATTCTCTTTTTCTTCATTATAAAACTTAATGGTATAAATGCTCAACGCGATTAAGGCCACAGCCAGCACCCCTGTTAATATTTTTAATGCTGTATTGTTTTTCTTTTCGGTCATCATACATATGAATTTAGTTTGTAAATTTATGTTTTAACGAAGTAACACACAATGCATTAACAAATGTTTCACGATTTAGTCTCCCTGTTCTATCCCGAAACCTGCAATTGCTGTAGTACTGAATTGGCTAAGAATGAAAAAACCGTCTGCACCACCTGCCTGCATGAACTTCCTGTTACAAATTACCACCTTTATAACGAAAATCCGGTAAAAAAAGTGTTTTATGGACGTGCAGAAATAGAGAATGCCACTGCTCTACTTTACTTCAGAAAAAAGGGAATGGTCCAAACTTTAATCCATAATTTAAAATACCGAGGCCATGAACAAATAAGTACTTTCCTTGGGGAATGGGTAGGCTCGGACTTATCTGAAATTGAAGATTACCAGAGTCTTGATGTAGTAATCCCTGTACCCCTGCACAAACTCAAGTTAAAATCCCGCGGTTTTAATCAGGTGGAAGGATTCGCCAGAAAAATTGCTGAAAAGTTAGATGCGGAATACGTAGATGATGTACTGGTAAAAAAGTCTCCGGGCAACACCCAGGCACTCAGAAACAGGCTTTCACGATGGGGTAACATGGAAGAGACATTCCTGCTGGAAAATTCCGAAAAAATACAAAACAAAAATGTACTGCTTGTAGACGATATAATTACAACAGGTGCAACACTGGAAGCTTGTATAGAAAAAATTCAGCAAATTGAAGGCGTAAAGGTGAGTATCGCCACAATGGCAATTACAAATTGAATTTTGCGTTAAAACTTAAAATAATTGTTTCTTTGCTTTAAAATTAGCTTCCAATAAATGAGAAATAGAATTCCGGGCTTTTTAATTGTTATTGTTCTCCTTTTAACACTGGTGCAATGTGCAAAAAAAGGAATGCCTGAAGGTGGCCCTAGAGATGAGGAGCCACCCGAGTTTATAAGAGCAAATCCTGAAAATTATACCACTAATTTCAGCAGAGAGGAGATAAGAATATTTTTTGACGAATATGTTAAGCTGAAAAATCCGCAGCAACAGGTCATCATCTCTCCGCCTATGAACCCAAGGCCCTCTATCTTACCCCTTGGCACGGCAAGAAGAGATGTCCAGATAGAAATTTTTGACACACTCCAGGAAAACACCACCTACACCATTAACTTCGGAAAAAGCATTATAGACAACAATGAAAATAATCCCTTAAACTATTTTAAATACGTTTTTTCTACCGGAGACTACATCGATTCACTTGAAGTTGGCGGAACAGTGGAAGACGCTTATCTTAAAAAACCCGCAGATTTCATTTCCGTTTTTCTGTATGAGGTAGATTCTACCTTTTCAGACTCTGTTGTTTATCAAAGAACTCCACGCTACGTTACTTACACACGAGATAGTACAAATATTTTTCAGCTTGAAAACTTAAAAGCCGGCACTTATCAGATGCTCGCCATAATGGACGAAAATGATAATTATCTGTTTAATCCCAAGAACGAAAAAATTGGATTTGTAGAGGATTTTATTACCATTCCTACCGATTCTACTTATGAAATTACACTGTTCCAGGAAGAGCTGGAGTTTGAAATACAGCGACCAAAGCAACTAAAAGGACAACAAATTGTGTTTGGATACGAGGGTGTTTTAGATCTGGATAGTGTACGCATAGAGTTACTTAATCCAAAACCGGAAGATTTTACCTCCCGTATTGTGCAAGACAGGGAAACAGATTCTCTCTATTACTGGTACAGGCCCACGCTGGAGACAGATAGTCTCACCTTTGAAGTTTTTAGCCCCGAACGCAGGGACACACTTTTTGCCAGGATTGCAGAGATGGAACGGGATTCTCTAAACATAAGCGTTACACCTAGCGGGAATATTGGTTTTGACCAGGAAGTGTTTCTAAGGGCAAATACACCTCTTGTAGAAAGTAATGACAGTCTCATTTCTATTATGAATCAGGATTCGATCTTTATTCCTTTTTCTACGGAATTAAGATTATTGGAAAATGAACTGCGTATTTCATTTGAAAAAGAAGAAAGCAGCCAGTATTCTATACAAGTTTTACCTGGAACAGTAGTAGACATGTTTGAAGCTACAAACGATACATTGACTCAACGCGTGTCCACAAAAGCTTTTTCTGAATTTGGAAATATCACCTTCAGGCTCCAGAATGTGCAGCAATATCCTGTTTTGGTTCAACTTACAGATCTTAAAGGCGAAGTTATAAGAGAGAAATATTCTACAGGAGAAAGTGTTATCAGCTTCGGAAATATAAATGCCGGTGAATATTTTATGAGGATCATTTTTGACCGCAATGAGAACCGTAAATGGGACACAGGGAATTACCTGAAAAAATTAAAACCAGAAAGAATAGAATACTTTCCCGATACGCTGGATATCCGCGCGAATTGGGATATGGATGAACTTTTTATTTTAGATTAAACTCATCCCTGTCGAGCAAGAACTTCATTTTTTCCCTTGTTTCGATAAGATGATTATAATCCAACTCAACCTCTTTAGAAAATGGTTCTTCCACGTCCAGCTCCGTAAGGTTTTGCCCAAGGCAATCATAAACAGCACTGTGGCCATTGTACCGGTGTCCTTCGCCATCAAGACCCGTCCTGTTTAATCCTATACAAAAGCTCATGTTTTCTATAGCACGTGCCTTTAAGAGTGCATCCCATGCTGCTACCCGTTTTTCTGGCCAGTTGGCCACGTAAATCAACAAATTGTAATCTACAGTATTCCTTGAAAAAACCGGAAAACGAAGATCATAACACACCAGCGGACAAATTTTCCAACCTTTATATTTCACTATAAGCCGCTCTTCCCCTGCAGTATACGTTTTATCCTCCTTCGCCAGGGCAAAGGTGTGCCTCTTGTCGTATACTTTATACGAGCCATCGGGATATACAAAGAATAACCTGTTGTAAAAATTGCCATTTTCGGTAATTATTACACTCCCGGTTATGGCCAGGTTTTGCCGTTCAGCCATTTCCTGCATCCAAAGCAAAGTTGGCCCCTTTGTTTCTTCAGCAAGCTTTTCAGCATTCATGCTAAATCCCGTAGTAAACATTTCCGGCAGGATCACCAGGTCAACATTTCCTGAAAGTGCCTTGATTTCTTTACTGAAGAGACTACGATTATTTTCCGGATGCTCCCAATTTAGATTAACCTGAAGCATTGCTATGTTTAGATTTTGAGCCATACGTAAAGTTATTAAATTTTAAAAAATTGCTCCCAATTCGTTGTTAAATCATTGCAAAGAAGCATGCTATTAAATAGCTTTATTTGTCTAAAAAACCTCAACTTATGAATTCCAGTCAAGACGTTACTTCATTTTTTCAAAGAGATACCTTCACTTCCAGCACGAGCCGCAGCCTTATAGCAGGGGCCGTTGGAGGGCTTGCAGGAACAGCAGTAAAAAGCCTGTTCGAAAAATTTCTCAAGGTAAGGAAGGTTGAGCAGCGATCTGCGCAAATAAAAATTTTGGATGATCTTTCCACAAAAATCACAGGAAGTCCAATAAGTGTACATAACGAAGCTTTGGCAGAACAACTGGTGAATTTCCCTGTGGGAATAAGCATTGGTGCGGCTTACGGTTATGGAAAAAAGAAGAAGGACAAACTGAATTTCAGGGACGGGGTTATTTTAGGAAGCTCTACCTGGGCATCTACGCACGAGACTTCCCTCCCCTTAATGGGCCTGAAGGAAAGTCCTAAAGACATTCCTATTGGTTTACAGATGAATGAACTTTTTGCATATGCAATGTTCGGTGTAACTACAGAATTGGTTAGAGATTATGTAAACCGAAGACTTAAGGAGTAATTATTTCTCCAGCTGCTTCAACATTTTTTTTATCCTGTCTTCTACTTTTTCTGAAGACAATTTCTCCCGAAGCCTGTCTGTAATAATAGGAAATGAGAACGGAGTGGGTTTTTCACAATTTTTCCAGATAATATCCTGAGAAGCAATCCGCTCCAAAGCTATTCTCAACCTGCCTTCTTCCAATTGATGTTCAAAAGTTTCTCTAAATGACTGCTGATAAAGTAAATTATCATCCTCATAATCTCTGAAAACACTAAATAAAAGCTGGGAACTTGACTGAAGATGCTTGTTTTTGATCATTTTATTAGGATAACCGGTAAACACCAAGCCCGCAATCACAGCAATATCCCGGAATTTTCTTCGTGCCATTTCAGTAGCATTTAAACTTTTATAAAGATCATCCATAAGATATTCCGCAGAAAAAAGATTGTTATCCAGTACCTGCTGCATGTTTATTTCCTGATCTGAAAGAAGCTCAAACCCATAATCATTATAAGCGATAGAAAAGGAAATGGGGGAGAGAAGGCTTATCCTGTATGCCAGCAGGCTGGCAAGTGCTTCATGAACAAATCGTCCTTCAAATGGATAAAAAATTGCATGATACCCCTCTCTCGTTTTAAAAGTCTCTATTAAAAATTGGCTATTATCGGGCACAATAGATTCTTTTTGCTGCCTTTTCAAAATAGGTTTTAATGCCTTAAGCTCTGCAGAATCTGTCCCTTTTGAAACTGAAGCCGCGGCTTCATACATTTCCTGCCTGAGCAATTCACTCATTTGTGCAGAAAAAGTCATCCTGCCGCCCATCCAGCTTGGAACTTTTGAAGTTTTCTTGCTAGACTTCTTCACCTGTACCTGCATGCTTTTAATACGCACCAGTTCCAGGTTCCTCCCCGCAAACGTAAAAACATCTCCGGGATTGAGTTTAGAAATAAAATATTCTTCAATCGTTCCTATATAACCACCCGTCACGTATTTCACGCTCAACATTGCGTCGCTAACTATGGTCCCAATTTGCAAACGATGCCGCATGGCGACGCCGCGATCGTTTACTTTAAACTTCCCATCCTCTTCAATTTCAATCTTTTTGTACTCATCATAAGCCTGCAGGCTCTGACTTCCTTTGGTAACAAAATTGAGGATCCAGCGCCATTCGTCTTCTGTTATGAAGTTAAAGCAAAAAGTAGATTTTATTTCGGGATAAATTTCCTTCGGAAAAAATCCGTCAGAAACTGCCAGTGTGGTAAGGTACTGTACCAACACATCAAAACTAAGCAGGTACGGGATACGGTCTTCTACCGCGGTTTTCTTTGCTGCCTTTTGCAAAGCAGAAGCCTCAATAAGTTCTATCGCATGTGTAGGCAAAAAATAGATCACGCTCTCCTTTCCCGGCTGGTGGCCACTCCTTCCCGCCCTTTGCAGGAACCTTGCCACTCCCTTGGGCCCACCAATCTGCACGATGGTCTCTACCGGCGCAAAATCTACTCCCAAATCCAGGCTGGAAGTACAAACCACAGCTTTTAGACTCTCATTTCTAATTGCCTGCTCGACCCATAAGCGCGTTTCCCTGTTAATACTGCCGTGGTGCATCGCCACGTCCCCTGCAAATTCCGGATATTTGTTGATTAGTTTCTGAAACCAGATTTCACATTGCGACCGGGTATTTGTAAAAAGCAGCGTGGTACGTGAGTTTTTTATGATCGGCACAACCTCATCAATTAGATGCAGTCCCAGGTGCCCGCGCCACGGAAATTTTTCCATTTTCTCCGGAATTACAGATCGTACTGTTATCTTTTTATCCAGGTTCGCTTTTATTAATACTGAATTTTTAAAAGCCTCAGATTCCGGTCCCAACAAAACTTCTCTTGCCTGCTGAAGGTTTCCTATAGTCGCTGAAATACCCCAAATCTTAAGTTTTCGGGAAATTGTTTTTAAGCGTGACAAGGCCAACTCTACCTGAACGCCTCTTTTTGTGCCGAGTAACTCGTGCCACTCGTCTACGACTACCGCATTTAAATTTTTAAAAGTCTTGCCATAATTTTTGGAGGAAAGGAGCAACTGCAAACTCTCAGGCGTTGTAATGAGCAAATCTGGCATCGACCTTTTCTGGGCTGCCCTAATCTTTTGAGGAGTATCACCGGTTCTTATCCCTACGGTAAAATTTGTCCCCATTTCTTCAGCAAAACGTTGTGCTGATTGTTCTATTTCTACGGAAAGAGCACGTAGCGGAGTTATCCAGATCGCTTTTAGTCCTTTTTTATGCTTCTCTTTGTAATCAGGATTGTTTTTGATGTATTCAAGAACTATAGGAATCCAGAGCGCATAAGTTTTTCCGCTCCCGGTGGGTGCGTTTAAAAGGCCATTTTCGCCCTTCAGGTAAGCGTTCCAGGTTTGTTTCTGAAATGGAAAGGCTTTCCAGTTCTGCTTAGAGAACCATGATTCTGCTAATTTTATGAGTTGAGTTTTATTCATGTTTTTTACCCTTCCGTCTTAATCAGCTCCCGCTGATTAAT